>JAQWZS010000097.1 GCA_029253325.1 Bacteroidia bacterium | reverse complement strand
GTGGCGGTTCCAACACCCCAACATTCTCCAATATTTGGGCATTTCCCACTCTCGCAAATGGTATGTAGTTTGTTATCTTTTACCAATTTTAGCATTTCAGCATACTTTCCATCACCAGGTATTTGAGTTTTTAACCAATCAGGCTTGATACGCTTATTTTGCTTAATTTTTACTTGAGGCTTATTTTCTATTTTATTTGCCATTATTTTATACAAATGTAGTGTAGATTCTTAGTTTTTAAATTATTCTGCTTTTATTATTATATGGTAATAAAACATCGTAATCATTCGTTAGTTTTGTGTAAATTTCAAGCATGAGGAGACTAATTTTTTTGATACTTTTACTTGGTTCTTTAGTGGGTTATACTCAGAATAATACACCGACATATACTTGGCGTATGCACTTGCCCTACAATAGCGTCAGGCAAATTATAGAGGCTGATCAAAAATTATTTGTGCTCTCAGATATTGGCATTTATGAATTTGGCTTAAAAAGTGGTGAGGCAGAGTTTCTGACAAAAGTCAATGGATTCTCTGAATCGAAAGTTGTCTCTATGGGTTGCTCTAATGAGTTTAACACCTTAGTTATTGCCTACAAAAGTGGAGATATTGATTTATTAAAAGGGAATTCTATTATCAATTTGCCTGGGATTAAGCGTTCAGACATTTTTGGATCCAAAGATGTATACGAAGTCTATATCTACAATCAATATGCCTATTTGTCTACTGCATTTGGGATAGTCGTTATTGATTTAGTTGCTGAGGAAATTATTGATGATTTTCAGAATCTTGGTGATGGTGGAATTCCTCTGGCAGTAAATTCCCTAGCGATATATAATCAAAATATCTATATCGGAACAAACGAAGGAATCAAATTTGCTCCAGGATTTGACAATAATGTAAATTTAAAGAATTTTTCAAGTTGGGAGATAATTAATCAATATGATTCAGCTGTATGTATAACCGATTACAACAATAAGTTATATTTTGTGTCTGATAGTATTTTATATTCATACGATGGTTTATATTTTTCAACTGTTGAATCTGGAGTCAAAAAAGGCTACAAGAGTTTAAATGTATGTCATGGAAAATTAGTTGTATGCAGATATGAGGGCATTGCGGTTATTAATGAATCAGGTTCAATTGAAGAATATGGAGAGGTTGCAATGAGTTCAGCTATATTAGATTTTCAGAATAATTTATGGTTTGGGGGGTTTTACAGAGGACTAATGAAAAAAGATGCATTTGGACAAATAAGCTATTTCACTCCTCAAGGCCCATTTGCCTCAACCACCTATGATATGGAAGGACAAGGGAATAGTTTATGGGTTACCTCTGGAGGTTACACCCCTGCTTTTGCTCCAACGTATAACTTTAATGGGTATTATCGATATGAGGATGGAAATTGGTTTAACAGAAATACATCAGATCCATTGGCTGGAGGGATGAGGGATTTTACTGCCTTATACGTGCCAAAGGATAAAAATGAAACCTGGCTAGGTAGTTTTGGTAGCGGTTTATTAAAGTTAGAAAATGGAAAGCCTGTAGAACGGTATACAAACTCTAATAGTGCTCTCAAACTTTCTGTGGGTACAAACGAGGTTGCACTTGGTATGACATATGATAATCAAAATAATTTGTGGGTGTCCAACTACGAGACAGATAGATCACTTGCAGTTATGAGGTCAAACGGAGATTGGGTGGATTTTAACGTTGGAACCAAGCGATTAGGAGAGATGGTAGTTGACGAAAGGGATCAAATTTGGATATTAGTCCCAAGAACCTCTGGTAGCGGTATACTAGTAGCTAAAGAATTTCAAAATGGATCGTTAAGAACAAGGTTTTTAGGTACTTCTAAAAATGGTGGAGGACTACCTAGCAATAATGTTAAGGCGATAGTCCAAGATAAAGATGGTGAAATATGGGTTGGAACAGAATCAGGAATTGCAGTTTTTTATAACCCTAGTTTAGTTTTTGACGGTGGTGCAAATGCAGATGCTCAACAGATTATTATTGATGACGGCGAGGATATTGGTTATTTACTTGGAAGTGAGGTGATAAATGACATTAAAATTGATGGTGGAAACCGTAAATGGGTAGCAACTAATAATGGAGCATGGCTTATAAAGGACGATGGTTCTGAGGTTATTCTTCATCTTACTGAAGTTAATAGTCCCTTGCCCAGTAATGTGATAAATTGTATTGGAATTATCCCAAATACGGGTGAAGTATTTTTTGGAACTACTAATGGAATTGCATCATTTAGAAGTGACGCAACAGAGGCAGAGGACCTTCATGAAAATACGCTTGTTTTTCCAAATCCAGTTCATCCAGAATATGAAGGACCGATAACAATTACTGGTTTACCGGAGGATGCTACTGTGAAAATTGCTGATGTAGCAGGAAGGGTTGTTTATGAACTTGTGGCAGTGGGTGGCACAGCTGTTTGGAACGGACTTAATTTTGAGGGTAAGAAACCTCAAACAGGGGTATATCTGATATTTTCTGCAAATAAGGATGATGAAGATTCTCTAGTTTCTAAATTACTAATTGTTCGTTAATGTATTCTAAGACAAGAGCTATTGTACTTAAGAATACTAATTACAGTGAAAGTAGTGTCATTAGTAAAATCTATACACGAGAATTTGGTGTCAAAACCTATATGTTAAGGGGTATTAGAAAAGGTAAATCAAAAATAAGGATATCAATGATTCAACCTTTGTCATTGATTGAACTAGATGTCTATCAAAAACCAAATACTTCAATCAATAGCGTAAAGGATTTGAGAAATTCTCCAATATTATTTGAAATACAGGATAATATTTTAAAGAAAACAGTCGCGATGTTCATGACTGAGATAATTAATCATTGTCTTACAGAAGAAATTAATGATGAAGAATTATTTGACTTTTTAGAAAATCAAATAATAGTTCTTGAACAACAACCGATGTCTGTTTTATTTCCTTGTGTTTTTTTGATAAAGCTAACAGAATTTCTAGGCGTTTTCCCTCAAGGTAAATACGATAACGATACTCCATATTTTAGTATCGAGGACGGTATATTTGTCGGTGAATCATCGACTTATACCGCTTCAAAAAGTACATCTCAGATGATTTCAAATATTATTAATGGAGAGAATTTAGGTTCAAATTCTAATGGCAATACTCGAAGAGACGCTTTAGCTTACATTGTTAAATATTATCAATTTCATATAATAAGGAACAAAAAAGTTAAATCAATCGATATACTATCTGAAATATTAAATTAGTTCAATTAATTGGTGTCCAATGAAAATAAATAATAACTTTTTGTATTCCATTACTTTACTAATGCTGTGTAAAGTTAGTTTTTCACAGAATTTTGAGAAAAGTGATTCGTCTATGATTTTACGCAAAGTAGTAATGGATGGAGATACATTTTATTTATATTCATTTAATCAATTTATTCTCAAAGAATTTAATTCAAAGAAAGATAGGGATGCATACATAAAACTTGTTAGAAATGTTAAAAAAGTAATGCCATATGCAAAGCTTGCAGCATTTAGATTACAAATGATGGATGATAATCTAAATCAATTACCAACTAAAAGATTTAAGAAAAAATACATTAAATCTACAGAAGATGCAATTAAAGATGAATTTATTGGACAACTTAAAAAGTTAACTATTTCTCAAGGTAAATTGTTAATTAAGTTGATTCACAGAGAAACTGGGAATACAACGTATGAGATTTTAAAACAGTATAGGGGAAGTGCAAGCACTATGTTTTATGGTATTTGGGCAAGAATGTATAATGCTAACATAGATACTAAATATGATCCGATCAAGGATTATCAGATTGAATATATAATAAAAAATGCTAAACTTGAATAACATAATTACACAAGAATTAAATATTAAATGAAATTGGATATACTGGCATTTGGTGCACATCCAGATGATGTTGAGCTTTCATGTGGAGGCACAATTATAAAATATATAAAAGAAGGTAAGCGTGTCGGAATAGTAGATTTAACACGAGGAGAATTAGGTACACAAGGTGATGTAGTGACACGCGATTTAGAGTCATTAGCATCTCAAAACATATTAGGGGTAGAAAAACGTATTAATCTAGATATTGGGGATGGTTGGTTTGAAATAAATAAACAAAATAAATTAAAAGTAGTTCGAGCAATTAGAAAATACAAACCAACTATAATTCTAGCCAACGCAGAAGATGATAGACATCCAGACCATCAAAGAGCAGCACAATTATTGAAAGAGTCATTATTCTTATCAGGCTTAAAAAAAATTGAGACTATTGATGATGGTATTGTTCAGGATATTTGGAGACCTAAGTACCTTTTCCATTACATTCAATATAGATATATAAAACCTGATTTTATTGTTGATGTATCCTCTCATTTTGAAACAAAGATGAAAGCAATCATGAGTTTCAAGTCACAATTTTATGAACAAGGAAAGGAGTCAGAAACACTAATCAGTTCAAAAAAATTTTTGGACTTTATAAAAGGAAGATCTCATGAAATGGGTAGTTCAATTCAAGTTGAACACGGAGAAGGATTTACGTCTTCAGTCCCCCTTCAATTGGATATAAAAAACTTGTTATAAAGAAACATCAAAGGCTTGATAATAGGCCTACAATACGTGGCTTCAAAAAATGGTTCATTTTTCGCACCGAATGATAAATAAAAGTCTTTGACACTTTTTATACTTGAGCCTTCAAAATCTAAAATCAAATTTTTGTTAGCGTATTTAGTTAAAATTTTGCTTAATCCGTAAGATAGAGAATTTAGCGTTCTCCCATTTTTTGTAGGAGCTCCTAGAATATAATGGATTCTATTTTTTCCAATTGCAAAAAGTAAACTAGCTGTGGTTTCTTCGTCTTGCATAACATGAATATTAATGAAGGACTCATGATATTCACGAGCTAATTCTGCTAGTAAATTAAAGTCATCCTCTTTCAGGTGTTTGACCATATCTCCATAGGCCAACCTATATAGGCTTATAGTCTTGTAGACATTTTCTTCATAGTTTATAGTGTTTGTTGTACTTGCTTTCTTTATATTTTTTTTCAAAGACTTTTTAAAGTTAGATTCCAAAGAATCCCATTCTTCAATGTCAAGAATCAAATTATCTCTTTTTTTTATCTCGGACGTTAAAGCTAAGTTGGTATTAAAATTTATTATATTAAATTTCGATTTAATAAGGGTTTTAATTTTTTCCAGTTCATAAGTGCTTGGTAATTTTCCAATCCAATTGCATTGTTGGATAAAATTTGGCTGAAGCAAAGCCTTAATACCCCACTTACTTGATATGGGAAGCGGAATAGCCGCTTTGTAGTCTCCCAGTATGATGGCATCCCATTGGCAAAATTGATTTAAATACCAGGAGTAATTAAACACACGACCATTCTTGCTGGAATCTATTAGATTATTCCATTTAGTAAAATTGATTTCACAATGCTCAGTATATTTTAATTCGTTTGACATGCGTAAACAAGTATAATAATGACACAATGATAAAGACATTTAGTCTTAAAATGACTCTTAAGTATTAACCAAGATTCTCAGCAAAATATATTATTTTATTTTTTTAGAAATACCCCTTGTAATCTTATATATAAATGCTACTTTTGCAGACCTTTTTAGAAATTTGGATAGAAATATATGCCTACAATACAACAGTTAGTACGTAAGGGAAGAAAGGAACTTACTAAGAAAAGTAAGTCTAGAGCCCTCAATTCTTGCCCTCAAAGAAGAGGAGTATGTACAAGAGTGTACACGACCACTCCCAAGAAGCCTAATTCAGCGATGAGAAAGGTAGCAAGGGTAAGACTCACCAACGGAAATGAAGTAAATGCTTACATCCCAGGAGAGGGTCATAATCTTCAAGAGCATAGTATCGTGTTAGTAAGAGGAGGAAGAGTAAAAGATTTACCTGGTGTAAGATATCATATTGTTCGTGGAGCATTAGATACGGCTGGTGTTGAAGGCAGAACACAACGAAGAAGTAAATACGGAGCAAAAAGACCTAAAGCAGCTAAAAAATAATGAGAAAGTCGAAGGCAAGAAAAAGAGAAATAGTACCTGATCCAAGATATAATGATGTTTTGGTTTCTAAATTCATAAATAATATGATGATGCAGGGTAAAAAGGAGACTGCCCGTAAAATATTTTACGATGCGATTGATATTGTTGATGGTAAAGTAGAGGAAGATGCTGGAATAGAGACTTGGAAAAAAGCTTTAAACAATGTGATGCCATCTGTTATGGTTAAGAGCCGAAGAGTTGGTGGAGCTACTTTCCAGATTCCAATGGAAGTTAAGCCAGACTTGAAAGTCTCGTTTGGTATCAAATGGATGATAGGCTATGCTCGTAAAAGAAATGAGAAGTCAATGGCAAATAAACTTGCTGGAGAAATTTTAGCAGCATCCAAAGGTGAAGGAGCTGCAGTTAAGAAAAAAGAAGATACACACAAAATGGCAGATGCTAATAAGGCATTTTCACATTTCAGAGTATAAGTCATGTCAAAAAGAGATTTAAAATTTACTAGAAATATTGGTATTGCTGCACACATTGATGCAGGAAAAACAACAACCACAGAACGTATTTTATACTACGGTGGTGTGAGCCATAAAATTGGAGAAGTACATGATGGTGCTGCAACAATGGATTGGATGGAGCAAGAGCAAGAAAGAGGTATTACAATTACTTCTGCTGCAACAACTCTTAATTGGAATTATAGAGACCAAGATTATCACGTAAACATTATTGACACCCCTGGACACGTTGATTTTACGGTAGAGGTAAATAGATCACTACGTGTTCTTGATGGTTTGGTTTTCTTGTTTAGTGCTGTAGATGGTGTTGAGCCACAATCAGAAACTAACTGGAGATTAGCAAATAACTACAACGTACCTCGTATTGGCTTTGTTAATAAAATGGATCGACAGGGTGCGGACTTTATTAATGTTTGTGCTCAAGTTAAAGAAATGTTGGGTAGTCATGCATTGCCTCTTCAGTTGAATATAGGTGCTGAAGATGGATTCAAGGGAGTAGTTGATTTAATCAACTTTAGAGGTATTACTTGGAATGATGCTGATCAAGGTATGACTTTCCAAGAAATAGAAATTCCGGCAGATATTATTGATGAGGCAAGACAGTTGAGAGAAGAACTTCTTGAGGCCGTAGCTGAGTTTGATGATAATCTCATGGAGAAATATTTTGAAGATCCTGAATCTTTGTCAGAGCGTGAAATTCTTGATGCTTTAAGAGAGGCTACCATCGCAGGTAAAGTTGTACCTATGATGTGTGGATCTGCATTTAAGAATAAAGGTGTTCAAGCTATGCTTGATATGGTGATGGAAATTTTACCGTCTCCATTGGATCAAGAAGCAATCGAGGGGACTAACCCCAAAACAGATGAACCAACTTCACGTAAACCATCTGTTGATGAGCCTTTTGCATCGTTAGCTTTTAAAATTGCTACAGATCCATTTGTAGGTAGATTATGTTTTACTAGAGCATACTCTGGAGTTTTAGATTCTGGTTCTTATGTATACAACACTAGAACTATGAAAAAAGAACGTATATCTCGTATCTTCCAAATGCACGCCAACAAGCAGAATCAAATCCCTCAGTTACAAGCTGGAGATATTGCGGCTTTAATTGGTTTTAAAGATATTAGAACAGGAGATACATTATGTGCAGAAAATGCACCTATCGTTCTTGAATCAATGGACTTTCCTGATCCAGTGATTGGGGTTGC
>JAQWZS010000077.1 GCA_029253325.1 Bacteroidia bacterium | reverse complement strand
TATCCTACCGATGCAATTTCTGGCCAAGTATAAGTACATCCTGGAATGTTCCCATAATCTAAGGGTGATACATGCTGACCACTAAATTTTTCAACACAGATGATTCCCTCTGCACTTGCAACGTGTGCTAGAGCAGGACCATGAACAATATCCCCAATGGCATATACACCCGGTACATTGGTTTGATAATAATCATCCACAACTACTTTACCGTGGTCTATTTTGATGCCTAAATTTTCAAGGCCAATATTTTCTATGTTTGTCTGAATACCAACAGCAGAAAGAACAATATCACAATTGATGGTTTCTTCCCCTTTGGCTGTCTTCACTTTTACCACACATCCTTTGCCCTTCGTGTCAACGGATTCTACCGAACTGTTCGTCATTACAGTCATCCCTTTCTTCCTGTACAGTTTTTCTAATTCTTTAGAAACATCTGCATCCTCGTTAGGAACTATGCTCGGCATGAACTCAACCACAGTTACTTCTGTACCCATGGCATTATAAAAGTATGCAAACTCCATTCCTATAGCACCACTTCCAACAACGACCATTTTCTTGGGTTGCTCTTGAAGAACCATGGCTTCATGGTAGCCTACTATTTTTTCCCCATCAATCGGAATATTGGGTAATTGACGTTCTCTTGCACCAGTAGCCAAAATGATATGTTTAGCACTGTGTGTTTCTTTTTTCCCGTTGTTATCTACGCTCACCTGACCTTTGGCTATTACTGTGCCATAGCCCGTAAGAATTTCAATTTTATTTTTTTTCATCAAAAACTGAATTCCTTTACTCATCCCCTCAGCAACTCCTCTACTTCGCTTAATCACTTTGGAGAAATCGTGTTTTGCATTATCTACAGAAATACCGTAATCGCCAGCATGGTTGATGTACTCAAATACTTGAGCAGACTTAAGCAATGCTTTTGTAGGTATACAACCCCAGTTTAGGCAAACACCTCCAAGTTCAGCTTTTTCAACTACAGCTACTTTATGACCAAGTTGGGATGCTCTAATTGCTGCTACATATCCACCAGGACCACTCCCGATTACTATTACATCAAAATTCATTTTTATCTCAATTAATTTGGAGTGCAAAGAAAAGCAATATTTTGATATGCTTATGGCATTTTTAACAAGATTAAAAGCGACATTTTGTTTAACAATTAGCGTATATATTACCAAAAAAGAAAGACATTTGTCCTCGTACCGATATAAATTAGACACCGTGGGAAGAGCATTTGAATTTAGAAAAGCCCGTAAAATGAAACGATGGGGCAAAATGGCCGTAACATTCACCCGAATTGGGAAAGAAATTTCAATCGCAGTAAAAGAAGGTGGCCCCGATCCTGAAAACAATTCCAGATTGAGAATGGCTATAAAAAATGCCAAATCTGAGAATATGCCCAAAGACCGTGTAGATGCAGCAATCAAAAAAGCTTCAGATAAAGATAGTAGCAACTACGAAGAGGTTCTTTATGAAGGCAAAGGACCCTTTGGCCTTAGTCTGATGATTGAAACTGCAACAGACAACATCAACAGAACTGTTGCTAATATTCGAGCTATTTTTAATAGAAATAATGGAGAACTAGGCACCAGTGGGTCTCAAGAATTTAACTTTGATCGAAAGTGCATTTTTAAGATAAATCCTAATGAAAATGACATCGAAGAATTGGAGCTTGAACTGATTGATTTTGGATTGGAAGAGATTGAACAAGTTGAGGAGGAGACCCTCATTTATGCTGCATTCACAGATTTCGGAAATATGCAAAAAGGTTTAGAAGAACTCAATATAGAAATTATTTCTGTAGACATCGAACGCATCCCCCACCATACCATTGAACTCGATGACACCCAAAAAGAAGAAGTCAACCTACTTATCGAGAAATTAGAAGAAGATGAAGATGTTCAAAATGTATTTCACAATGCTATATCATAACTTTACCACGTGAAAAAAATCTGCTTTTTTAATAGTTCTGACTTTTGGGGAGGAGGCGAAAAGCTTCATCTCGAAAATGCTATTGAATTTAGAAATCGTGGATATAATATTGTTATTGCTGCTCACCCCAATAGCGAACTTTGGAATAAAGCTAAAAAAAACGGGTTTGAGACCATTGGTGTTCAGATCAATAGTTTATCCTATATCAATATCTTCAAATTGATAAAACTAAAAAGACAATTCAAGCTACAAAAAATTGACACGCTGATTTTTACAACCTCCCAAGATTTTAAATCTGCAAGTATTGCTGGATATTGGTCGAATATTTCTCGTATTGTATATCTACGAGGTTTAGCGGTTCCCATTAGAAATAATCTCATCAATCGATTTTGCATGACCCGAACGTGCACCCATATCATTGCAAATTCTGAGAAGACTAAAAAAACCATACTTCAAAACTTTCAAGGAATCCTTCCTGCCGAAAGAGTTCAAACGATTTACCATGGAATTCACCCCGATTTGCTTGAGAACAAAAAAGACGAGGGTCACTATTTCAAGAAAAAGCCCAATGGAATCATTCTAGGGAATGCGGGTAGACTTACCAAACAGAAAGGGCAGCACCAACTCATTGAAGTGGCTCGTCATCTCAAAAAAGAAAAAATAAAATTCACCCTATTCATAGCTGGTACGGGCGATTTATTCGATGAATTGGCCGAATCCATCAAAAAACATGACTTGCAAGACGAAGTAGTTATGCTTGGTTTTGTTGAAAACATGGAAACCTTTATGCAAAAAATTGATTTATTCTTACTCCCTAGTTCTTGGGAGGGTTTTGGATTTGCCATTGTAGAGGCCATGGCAAAGAGCAAACCAGTAGTCGCATTCAATACCACGAGTAATCCAGAAATTATCAGTCACCAAAAAACAGGATTATTAGCTGATTTCCCTGACAGTAAAGACTTTGCTCGCAAAACAAAAGAACTCATTCAAGATGATACCCTCCGTAAAAAAATGGGTAAAGCAGCCAAGCAAAGTGTGATTGAACGGTTCATACTTCAAGATCGAGTAGAAGAAATAGAAAAATATATTTCCGATAAATAGCAGTTCCCGACTTTTGTGTTTAATAAAAAAAGTAAACTTTGCAAGTACGATAAATAATCCATGCTACTCATTCAAAACATACGCCAAGAAAAAGAAGCCATCATTCAAAGACTAGCCAAGCGAGGTGTTGATTTTTCTGAACTCATCAATCAAGCTCTTGAGTTGGATGACAGCCGAAAAGAAATTCAAGGAAAATTGGATGATGTTTTATCGCAGAGCAACAAAATCTCTAAGTCTATTGGTCAGCTATTCGCTCAGAAAAAGATCGAAGAGGCCAACGAAATGAAGGCCAAAACTGCAGACTTAAAGGAGCAAAGTGCTACGCTTGGTGAGGCTCTAAAAAAAGCAGAAAATGAGTTGCAGGATGTGCTGTACCAAATTCCAAATTCTCCTGGCAACCCAGTGCCTGAAGGCAAGAATGAAGAACATAACAAAACTGTCAAAGTAGTTGGAGAAAAACCAATACTTACACAAAGCTTACCCCACTGGGAGCTTTGTGAAAAATACAACCTCATTGACTTCGAACTGGGTGTTAAAATCACAGGTGCTGGTTTTCCCGTATATAGAGGCAAGGGTGCTCGTCTTCAGCGTGCATTGATCAACTGGTTTTTGGATAAGGCCAGAAATGCCGGATACGAGGAAATACAACCCCCAATTTTGATTAATGAAGCTAGTGGTATTGGCACAGGTCAACTCCCAGACAAAGAAGGACAGATGTATCACATGCCTGTCGACAACCTATATGCGATACCCACCGCTGAGGTTCCAATTACGAATATTTATCGAGATGTTATTCTCAAGGAAGATGATTTTCCCATCAAAAATTGTGGCTATACTCCATGTTTTAGAAGAGAGGCGGGGAGCTACGGCAAAGACGTTCGCGGACTTAACCGTCTGCACCAATTTGATAAGGTGGAAATCGTACAGTTGCAACATCCCGAAAAATCCTACGAAACCTTGGAAGAAATGAGCGATTATGTTCAAGGACTTCTCCAAGATTTGGGACTGCATTACCGAGTCTTATTGTTGTGTGGTGGAGATACGGGATTTGCCAGTGCAATGACCTATGACATGGAGGTGTGGAGTGCTGCACAAGAACGCTGGTTAGAAGTGAGTTCGGTATCTAATTTTGAAACGTTCCAGGCCAATCGTTTGAAGCTACGATACAAATCTACGACCGGCAAAAACCAACTTGCACACACCCTCAACGGAAGTGCCTTGGCTCTCCCACGAATAGTAGCCAGCATCTTAGAAAACAATCAAACTCCAGAGGGAATAATCGTTCCTGAGGTCCTTCGGCCGTATTGTGGGTTTGATGTTATTGATTAGAAAGAGTCTTTTTTTTCTACCAATAAAGTTATTCCTATAATTGCCTATCAAATTATAAGACAACTATGCGAAATTTAAGATTTTTATTACTAGCTCTATTATCTGTTTCATTCATTGCCAATTATGCTCAAACTGCCTTAGACGAAGTGCTGGTTTCAGCCTCTAGAATTCAATCTAAAAAGTATGAATCTGGTAAAAACATTACGGTCATTTCTCAAAAAGAAATCGCCCAACTCCCTGTCAATTCCGTGGATGAACTGCTCCAATACGTGGGTGGTGTCAATATCAATAACCGCGGTGGATTTGGCGTCCAATCCGATATCGGAATGCGAGGTTCTACTTTTTCTCAGGTATTGGTATTGGTAGACAATCAACGAATCAACGACCCACTGACTGCTCACTTCAACAACTATGTACCCATTCCTTTGAGTGAAGTTCATCACATCGAAATTGTACGTGGATCGGCTAGTGCCTCTTTTGGTGCAGATGCTGTGGGAGGTATTATTCATATTAAGACAAAAACCTACGAAGGTCTATTTATTAAAAACACATATAATAAACAAAAATTCTCTAACATCAACGGCAATGTTGGTATAGGTGATCACAACCTATCTATACTCGATGCAGGTATTCACCAACAATTGCAAAAATTTGGTTTTTCAGCTGCTGTAAAATCTTCAGAATCTGATGGGGAGCAATTGCTCAATCCCAATTTTGCCAATGCACAACGAGGAGATAGCCTTCACCGCAATTTCTTTGACCTCAAAACATACACTGCTGCCTTAACCTACCGTGGAGATAAACTCAAGTTTTATGCACGTGGTGGCTCTGATTATCGAGACTTTGCTGCCAAGCATTTTTATACTACAAGCACTTATGACGAGTCCGTTGAAAAAGTATCTTCCTATTGGACACAGACTGCATTGATTTTCGACCAAGAAAATAGCCGTACAGAACTAAACGCAAGCTACAGAAATGGTAAAGACAACTTTACCTTCAACCCCCTTTTTACTCCCAATGAACATACCACCCAACGTGTCAACGCTACACTTTCACAAAATCGTAAAATGGGAAGCATGGATGTTAGTTTTGGTTTTCAAACAGACTGGCAAGATATTGTGAGTACCGATAGAGGTGATCATCAAACCACCTCCAATGCAGCTTTTATTTTAGCTCAAAAGAGAATTAATCAACTTCACTTGAACGGAGGACTTCGATTAGAAAATTCAGAAAAAATTGGAACGCAATTGGTTCCTCAATTGAATGCCTCATACAAAATGGATAAGTTGGTGCTTCGTTCCTCCCTTGGACGATCGATTCGACAAGCTGATTTTACGGAGCGATTTACCTCTTATAAATTAAGTAATCTAACCCCAGGTCGAAATGTGGGGAATCCAGACTTAGAAGCAGAATCATCCTATAACTTTGATTTAGGAGCAGATGTATACTTGAATGAAAACCTTCAGTTTTCGAACACTCTATTCTTCCGTCAATCCTCCAATTTGATTGACTATACCCTTACAAACTCCGATGCCATTAGCAATTTGACTAATCTTCAACCAAATTCTGATTACCTCTTCGCTAAAAACATAAGCGAGTCAACCACTTGGGGTAATGAGTTTGGAATGAAATATACTAAAAAGATTCTATATAATAGAGGTCAAATAAATGGCTTACTTAATTATACCTACCTCAATACGTCCACTCCCGATAGCGTGGTTTCCAAATACATTGCTAACCACCCCATTCATAACTTCAATGGAAGTTTAAAAATCAGATATGATGGATGGAGTATTAATGTTGGTGGTGCATTGATTACTCGAAATGCTGAAGCAGTAGATGACATTAATGCAGCAATTGAGGACCAATACACCATACTCAACCTAAAATTAAGTTATACCCTTCTTAATCAACCAGCGAGTATTTATATCGATGTTCGTAATGCGTTAGATACTCGATACCAAGAAATATTAGGCTCACAAATGCCAGGCAGGTGGATCATGGGTGGAATCCGTTGGAATTTTTACTCTCCCATTCAGGCACCCTTCTAATTAGAAATGCACAAACTACTTATACTGGCGTTTTTATTTGGGTGTTTATGCCCACTTAGTGGATATTCACAGATATGGGTAGATTGCATAGACTCCGATCGAGTCAACCCTAACTATCGGTGCAATGACCCTACTTTTGATCCTGTATGTGGGTGCAATAATATAACCTACCGAAATGGCTGTGAGATGTATAATATTGGTGGGGTAAACTACCCTTCCATAACATCGAATGGAGTATGTAGCAATGACTATTTCTACTCATTTTTTTATCCCAACCCTTGCACCGATCGAATCAATTTTAACATGCAATTCACGGACCAGGAATACGCTCCTGTAACCCTACAGATTTATTCTGTTTTTGGCAATCTGATGCTCTCGCAATCGTATACAAGCATTGCCTCTAGTCCGTCTCCTCCAATTACCATCTATCTCACCAATCTAAAATCTGGAATGTACACGTTGGTTATTCGTGCCAATGGTGTATATAAAATATCTAAGTTTGTAAAACTCGCAACCTAATGAGACTAAAGACAATTCATGCCGGAAATTTTATGCTTGATGGTGGAGCTATGTTTGGAACCGTCCCAAAAAGTATCTGGCAAAAAATAAATCCTGCAGACGATAAGAACCTATGCAATTGGTCTATGCGGTGTTTATTGATAGAAGATGGCAACCGGCTGATACTGATTGATAATGGTATGGGAGAAAAACAAAGTGAAAAGTTCTTTGGATACTACTATCTCAATGGAATTCATTCGCTTAAAAAATCGTTGAATGATGCAGGTGTCGATTTTAAGGATATTACAGACGTTGTTCTCACCCATCTTCATTTTGACCATTGCGGTGGTAGTGTGAAATGGAACACTATGAGAGACAACTACGAACTAACCTTCCCCAATGCAACATACTGGGTACATGAATCGCATTGGAAACATGCCATTAATCCAAATCCTAGAGAAAAGGCATCCTTTCTAAAAGAAAATATGCTGCCCATTCAAGAATTAGGTCACCTAAAATTCATCCCAAATAATCTTCAAATTACAGATAATATTTCGGGTATTTTAGCTCAAGGACATACTGAGTCAATGTTTTGTCCTAAAATATCCATTGGCAATCAAAAACTCGTATTTATGGCTGACATGATACCTAGCATTGGCCACATTAAACCTAATTATGTAATGGGGTATGACATCAGACCATTAGAGACGATGAAGGAGCGAGAATCATTTCTAAAAGAGGCGGTATCTAATAAATATCTATTGTTCTTTGAACATGATTTATCCATTGAATGTGGGACTGTGGCTCTTGGAGAAAGAGGTTATAAACTCCATGAATCTGGAAATTTAAAAGACTTCGTAAAATAAAAATACCTTTGCTCGTATAGCAATCTAAACCAAAAACTATAAACCCATGGAAAATCAATTTG
>JAQWZS010000076.1 GCA_029253325.1 Bacteroidia bacterium | reverse complement strand
CTAGTAAATAGATGATTATATTTTTTTATGTGTATCAAGACTTAGTACACATAAAAAAATATAATCATCTATTTACTAGTGTTCTATACTCTGGAATACAGCTTTTTATAAATATGGGTTTGATGGTGTTTTATCATTTAGGTTGGGTTGAATTTTATGCTGGTAGTATTTTATTATCATTGGCTTTATTATTTTACTTTCTGAAGCAATACATTCATGGAGATAATCTATTCCTAGAATAATAAAATCATTGGATAAACTTAAAATAGGCTTAGTTTTTATAGGAGGATTTCCCGAAGGTGAAGTCCATAATTCTCGTATAAGAAATATTGGTCTCGGGTTTATTCATAAACAATGGGAGTGTGATTTTATTTCTCTTTATCCAACGAGTTTTTCCAAGAAAAGAAATAATTCAAAACAGAAAATATGGAATAATCAAAAAGTCGTTCACATTGGAGGGTGGAACAGGTACCCCAAATTTTATATTATAAGATTTATACAATTAATTTATTGTCACCTTGCTTTCATTTTATTCGTTTTTAAAAATACACGTAATTATAATGTATTGTATTTTTATACACCTCAGTTGATTTCATCATTACCTGGAATGTTACTCAGTAAACTTTTGGGTGTCAAAATTATTATTGATTACACAGACCTACATTCTGCTAATTCAAATAAGCTATTACATAAAATTGAAGAAAATTTAATGGTTAAATATTCTGATTGTATGTTCGTAATCTCAAGTTTCTTATATAACCACTTCCAATCGAGGCACAACAATATCCATCATATACCCATGATGATTAACTTTAGTGATTTTAGACAAACTACTGAATCAATTCCTTTTAATATTGGCTATATAGGTTCTTTTGGTGAAAAAGATGGAATCGTTAATATTTTAGATGCTTTTGCTATTGCTTTAAAAAATGAACCTCGCCTGACATTGACATTGATTGGGCGAGACCCTCAATATATGAAAACAAAGGAGCTTATCAATTTGCGTGGTTTAAATGATTATGTATGTTTAAAAGGGGGTATTAGTCATGCGAGAATATCAAAAGAGTTGAAAGTATGTGATACCTTTATTATGAACAGAAAAAAATCAATTTATTCAGATTCGGGATACCCAGCTAAATTGGGAGATTATTTGGCTTGTAATAGACCTATTTTGATGAGCGATGAAGTTTTCTTTTCTTCTGATTTTGAACACAAAAGAGAAGTGTTTAAATACAAAAATGATGATCCTAGTGACCTTGCGAAAGCTATTCTGTATAGATATGATAATTTAGATGAAATGACAGAAATATCTGTTCGCGGTCATAAATATGCAAAAATTCATTTTAATAGCGAAAAAATTTCGTCAAGATTAGTTGAGGTGGCTAATCAATTGGTCAACAATAAATAACGACTATCAGTTTAGAGAGATTATAGAAAACTCATTCTGTATTTAATCTCTGTTTTATTTTTAAATTCTTGTGCCATTTTAAACATATTTTTGTTGCTTATATATGGCCTTATCTTTGGAGAACACGGAGCGAGCATTTGCACATAAATCTGATTTGGATTTAAGCAAAGCTTATCGATTGTTCCAAGCCTTTTCATATCCCTTTTTGGTAAACTATGGTCCTATTATTGCTAATTGGACAATGAAGATTGGATTTCCAATAAAATCAATCATTAAAAAAACCATTTTCAATCAGTTTTGTGGTGGTGAGACTATTGAAGAAAGTAATCGATTTGCAAAAAGGTTATACAATAATCGCATTGGGGCAATTCTTGATTATTCAGTTGAAGGTGAGGGCACAGATAAAAATTTTATTAAAACCTATGAAGAATTAAAGTTGGTGATTGAAGAAGCTGCAAATAAGCCTGAATACCCTTTTGCTGTTTTTAAATCTACAGGAATTGGATCTTTTGCTGTTTTAGCGGCTAAATCTGCTAATCAAGATTTAACCCCAGGGCAAGAAATCCAATATGAACATCTCGTTGGTCGAATTCATTCCCTTTGTAAACATGCTCATGAGAATAAAGTCAAATTACTTATTGATGCAGAGGAAACTTGGATACAGTATGCTATCGACGAAATTGTCTACAGTAATGCTAATGAGTTTAATCGTGAAGAAATTATTGTATATAATACGATTCAGCTATACCGAAAGGGACGGATAGAGGAAATTGAAAAGCAGATAAATTTAGCTAGAGAGTATGGGTATAAAATTGGGTTTAAGCTTGTTCGAGGTGCTTATATGGAAAAAGAATCATTGAGAGCTCAAGAGATGAATTATCCGAATCCAATTCAAGATTCCAAAGAAGATACAGATCGAGACTATAATTTGGCATTGGAGCTATGTTTCAAAAATCGAGACATTGTTGCTATAATGGCTGGCACTCACAATGAGGAAAGTTCATTATTACTTGCTAGGTTAATTGAAGACCACAACATTACTAAATCAGATGAACGTTTTTGGTTTGCTCAGTTGTATGGAATGAGTGATCATATTAGTTTCAATCTAGCTTATGAAGGATTCAATGTGGCTAAATATCTGCCCTACGGTCCTATAAAAGAAGTTTTACCCTATTTGAGTAGAAGAGCTCAAGAAAACAGTAGTGTTAAAGGACAATCGAGTCGCGAACTTTCTTTAATTAGCAAAGAAATGAAACGAAGGAAGGCATTAAAAAAGTTCGTTTGATTTATTCTTAGAAGACTCATAACCATGATCAGTCATAAGTTCTTTTCCCTCTGCAGCTTTCTTAGCTAATTTATCACAAATTTCATTTTCAGTGTGACCACTGTGACCTTTTATCCAATGAAATTTGATATTATATTCCGAATATTCCCTCAAAAATATTTTCCAGAGGTCTGCATTGGCCTTATCTTTAAAATTTTTCAAAAAAAAAAAAAAAACCCATTTTTTCTCTACTGCATGAATCACATATTTTGAGTCAGAGTAGATGACAATTTCCTTCTCTTTTGCTATATCATTTAGCATTTTTAGTGCTT
>JAQWZS010000069.1 GCA_029253325.1 Bacteroidia bacterium | reverse complement strand
TGCACATATGGTGATACAGCCCACAATGTTACCTGCTTTGGGTTGAGCACCGCTCATTCCACCAAGACCAGCGGTAAGAAATATCTTACCTGCAGGTGTATCGTCAGCATCTAGCTTCATCCTAAATGCATTCATAACTGTAATCGTGGTACCATGAACAATTCCTTGCGGACCAATGTACATGTAGCTACCCGCAGTCATTTGTCCATACTGAGTCACGCCAAGAGCATTGTATTTTTCCCAATCATCAGGCTTACTATAATTTGGTATCATCATTCCATTAGTAACAATTACTCGAGGAGCTAACGGACTACTAGGAAACAAACCCATCGGATGACCGCTATACATGTGTAAGGTTTGATCTTCGGTCATTTCACTCAAGTATTGCATGGTGAGCAGATACTGAGCCCAGTTTTGAAAAACTGCTCCATTCCCACCATAGGTGATTAGTTCATCAGGATGCTGAGCAACAGCGGGATCTAGATTGTTCTGAATCATCAGCATGATTCCCGCAGCCTGAGAGCTTTTAGCTGGATATTCAGCAATGGGTCTAGCATACATTTCATAGTCTGGCTTGAATCGATACATATAAATCCGACCATAATCTTTCAATTCTTGAGCAAATTCTTCTGCAAGTTCATGATGCCACTCTTCAGGGAAATACCGCAAAGCATTTCGAATAGCTAATTTTTTCTCTACCAAACTCAGAATGTCTTTTCGTTTGGGAGCTCGATTACCAGCATGAGACCACTCCTGTTTTGGTGGTAACTCTCGAGGTATGCCGCTAGTTATTGATTCTTTGAAACTCACGTTATTCATCTGATTCATGACAAAGGTCTAATTTGTTTTAGATTAACAAAAAGGGTTGCATAAAGATTGTTTTCAAATTAAAAGTGTGCTAAAAATTAAAATTTTACAATTACTCATTATTCACAAAAAAACGAGTAATTTGCTACCATATGAGACCATTCTATTTTCTTGTTGTCTTTTTTTTCGGTCTGACATTTACCACAAATGCTCAAACCGATCAGTTAGAATATCAAGCCCACCACAAAGATGATATTACAGTGATTGAGTATAGCCCAGATGGCAAATACCTTGTTTCGGGAAGTTGGGATGAATCCATTGTCATCCAAAGGATTGATAGCACTCATGAGGTTGTTCAACGAATTCAAGACAACAGAGGTGCTATAACGTCCATTTCATTTAGTAGAGACGGTTACCACATGATTACAGGTGGACAAGATGGTAAGTTGAATGTCTATCATTTCAACGACTCGTTTTTTTCTATTGCTACCTTAGACACTACATTACTTATTAATCAAAGTCAGATTAATAAATTAATCTATGGTCCGGGTATGCGAACTATCTTTAGTGCTGGAGATGATGGACGATTTATCGCCTATGACATCGCCAAAGACCGAGATATCCCTATCAAAACATCAAGGCCTATCTCTGCAGCAGGTGTTGCAATCGACCGTATGTCATACTTCATTGCTCATGAAAAAAGAGCGGAAATTATTCAATATGACATCATGGGTCGTAAAATAAATAGTTTTATGGGTCATACTGATCAGATTACAGATGTACTGGTCACACTCGACCGAAAACACATGATATCAAGCTCCGAGGATAAAACTGTTCGGATTTGGGAAATTCGCACGGGGAAAGAGTTACACACTTTCAAAGATCACCAATGGACGGTGACGGACATTGCGATCGACCCTCATGGGAAATATTTGGTCAGTGGTAGTTTGGATGGCACCGTCCATTTATATCATCTCAAGGACAGAGAACTCATCAAAACATTTAACCTTGGGAATTATAAAGTCAATGCATTGGCTTTTTCCCCTAACAATACAACTATTGCTGTGGCAGCACAAAAAGATGAACTATCTGATTCCGCAGGTTATTTTCTACTAGAAACAGAGCTGAAACACAAAACCATAAAACTACCCAAACGCTATAAAGTCAAGAAACAACCAAAAAAAAAGAAGTCGACTTTACCACCAGAGGGGCAATCTCCAAAGGCTATGAGCCAAAGTGTGAATCTATCAAAAGTTAACTCAAATTCTAATAGCTCAAAACCAAAAAGCAACGAAAAGGTTATTAAAAAGACCGATCAAATCGAAATAAGAATAGATTAACAGCACCCATGAAAAAAGAAATACTAAACAGCAGTAAAGCACCCGAACCTGTAGGAGCATATCCCCATGCAAGAAAATTTGGCAACCTTCTCTTCTTAAGTGGCGTTGGACCACGGGAAAGAGGTACAAAAAAGATTCCTGGAGTTGAATTAGCTGATGATGGATCTATTGCAAATTATAATATCGAAACACAATGTCGATCGGTATTTAACAACATCAAACAAATTTTGGAGGATTCAGGAAGCAGTTGGGACAATATTATCGATGTCACTGTTTTTCTAACTAACATGAAAGATGATTTTAAGACGTATAATAAAATTTATGCTGAATACTTTAAAGATAACCAGCCTTGTCGTACGACATTGGAAATAAACTGTTTACCAACACCAATTGCAATAGAATTGAAAGTTATTGCAACTATTTAATTAGATTAGTTAGAGTTTTTCCATCGCTAGGTCTATGGCTTTCATGGTAGCTTTGTTTACTGGCACAACTGGTAGCCTAAACTGATTTTCACAAATTCCTAGTTTATTAAGTACATATTTAACGCCTCCTGGATTACCATCCATAAATATTGCTTTCATCAAAAGAAGTAGTTTATAATGAATGTGTCTTGCATTTTTATAGTCTCCCTCTAAAGCATAATTCACCATTTGACTAAATTCTTTGGGGTAAGCATTACCGATAACTGATATCACCCCTTGCATACCAGCAGCAATATAGGATAGTGTATAATTATCATCCCCACTAATCACACCAAAATCGTCCGGTGCTTGACGAATTACATCCATGCAAACATCCAAACTACCACTAGCTTCTTTTGTACAAATAACATTGGGCAATTCTGCAATCCGAAGTGTCGTTTGTGCAGACACCAATGATCCAGTTCTTCCAGGAACATTATACATGATAATCGGCCATTTTGAGGCTTCACTAATGGTTTTGTAATGTTGGAATATCCCATCTTGGCTCGGTTTGTTATAATACGGGCTGACACTCAAAATTGCATCAATACCTGATAAATCTTCAGAATTTAATCGATCGATAACACTTGATGTATTATTCCCTCCAATTCCATAAACAATAGGAAGACGCTTAGCATTCACTTCTACTATCTTTTTTAGGATTTCATTTTGCTCTTCTGGACTAATGGTAGGATTTTCTCCTGTGGTTCCCATTACAACGAGATATTTTACTCCTCCATCAACCAAGTGATTGGTTAATTTTTCAAGACCATCAAAATCAACACTTTTGTCTGTTTTAAATGGTGTAACCATAGCCACTCCTAATCCCTTAAATTTACTCATTTAATGTGTCTAATTATATCTATAAATAATCCATACGCCTCTTGACTATCACTTTTTACCATCAGGTCATGAGCGAATAAAAAATCATCAAAAAACTTACCAATTCTAGTTTTAGCCATTGAAAAAGTTGAGATTCCTTGCAATTCATTAGTTCCCTTTAAGTCTAAATTGATCAGAAAATCAAAATCTTCTTGAATAAATTTAGATATGCGATTACCATGAGGAATCTTCCAAAAATTCAATTCAGCCTTACAAAAATAACTCTCTTTATTATTTGACCCTATATTATCAATGTCTTTATCATCTACAAACCCCAGGGTAAATACTGATTTACCATCCGATTCAAAATGATGAATAATTTTATGAAGGTGCTCAATTGGCATATCATGCATATTATATACAATACCAATTTTACGTGCATATTTAAGTTTTATTAGTCGCTCAAACTTATCTGCTTGAGAAGTTCTAGCGAGAATTCGCCTTCCAATATTTCGTTGGATATTTGTCAATGCGTCAAAGATATAACTTACTCTGAAATCATGAATGAAAATTCGTTTTCATCAATCATCCTTATGCCTAATTTTTCTGCCTTCTCTTTCTTAGCAGGCCCCATATTGTCTCCAACTACCAAAAAGTCTGTTGACATAGAAATAGAACTCACATTCTTACCCCCATTTTCCTCAATTATTTTTTTTAATTCAGTTCTTGAAAACAGGCTAAAGACTCCACTAACTACAAAACGTAAATTCTCCAGCTTGCTGCTTGACAATTCTTTTTCTTCTACATTAAAAATCAAGCCATGAGATTTCATTTGTTCAATTTCTGCTTTATTCTCATCACTAGAAAAATAAGATCTTACACTTTGTGCAATGACATCCCCAATTTCAGGTGTAGAGTTTAAATCTTCCATACTAGCATTTATCAAAGCGTCCACATTCTTAAAATGATAGGCCAATTTTTTAGCAACGGTTTCACCTACAAATCGAATCCCTAATGCAAATAGAACTCGTTCAAAAGGTTGACTCTTAGATGCTTGTATCCCATCTAAAATATTCTGTACTGTTTTTTCTTTAAAACTAACAACTCGTTCCTCTACGGAATCTTCATTAAGAATAGACTTGCTAAGCCCTAACAAATTATCATACTTAAGGTTGAACAAATCAACTGGTCTACGAACTAATCCCGATTGGTAAAGTACGTCAATTTTACCCTCTCCTAAACTTGAAACATCCATAGCTTTTCTTCCAATAAAGTGTTCAATACTTCCTTTTATTTGAGGAGGACACCCAGTTGAATTAAGGCATCTAAATACGGCTTCTCCTTCTGGCCTTTCTAGCTCAGATGAACATTCAGGACATTCTTTTATAAATTGAGTTGGGATAGAATTGGAATCTCTTTTGGATTTATCTACATCTACAATTTTGGGAATTATCTCCCCCCCTTTTTCTACAAAAACTGAATCCCCAACTCGAATATCCATTTCTGAGATAAAGTCTGCATTATGAATACTAGCTCTTTTAACAGTAGTTCCAAGAAGCTGAACTGGATTCAAATTAGCAACAGGAGTAATTGCTCCTGTTCTTCCAACTTGATAACTGATATCAATAACCTTGGTACATTGTCTTTCTGTCTCAAATTTGTATGACATCGCCCATCGTGGGAACTTGCTAGTGAACCCCATCTCCTCCTGTTGAAGTCGACTATTGACTTTTATTACCACGCCGTCAATTTCAAAACTTAATTTGCTTCTTTCTTCATCCCAAAATGCTATAAAATCCCAAACATCATTAATCGAATCGCAAAGTTTGGTAGATTGGTTAACTGGCAAACCATAATTTTTCATCACCTCCAAGCTTTGATAATGATCTATATTAGTACCCCCATGTTCTAACATTTGATACATAAATCCATCCAATGGTCGCTTGGCTACTTCTGCACTATCCTGTAATTTCAATGTTCCTGCGGCTGTATTTCTTGGATTAGCATATGGTGACTCTCCTAATCGAACACGTTCTTCGTTCATTTTAATAAATGCTGCCTTGTGAATAAACAACTCTCCGCGTACTTCTAAATCAGCTGGGAATTCTCCCATTAAATGATGAGGAATAGAACGTATTGTTTTTACATTAGCTGTCACGTCGTCACCTTTGCTCCCGTCCCCTCGAGTAATTGCTTGGTGTAATACTCCATCTTTATATCGTATAGCAATGGCAAGCCCATCAAACTTTAATTCCGCTGAATATTGATAATTATTTCCCCCAGTAAGTTTAGCAACCCGATTATCAAAATCTATGATTTCATCTTTATTATACGTGTTACCCAAACTCAACATTCGCGAACTGTGCTCCACTGTATTGAAATTTTTAGTGATTTCACCACCTACACGTTTTGTTGGGCTATTCGGGTCTGCATACTTGGGATAGGCTTGCTCCAATAATTCCAACTCTTTTAACTTTCGGTCAAAATCACGGTCAGATATCGTAGGCTGAGCCAAAACATAATAATTATAATTATGCTCTTTTAGCTCAGATGTAAGAGCTTTAATTTTAGCTTCTGCAGACACATTGGCGAATTTACATCCTGAACGTGACATTATTAGAATCTTTGATTTTTTTTCATAATTGAAAAATTATTGTCAGGTAGACTACCTTTGAACCTATGAGAATTAGTATAAGTTTTTTTTTATGCCTCTATTGTATTCTTTCATTTGGACAATCCCCCTATACCTCTGGATTTTTTAATTATCATTTGACTGATCGGTACGAAATTCAATCGAACGAATTATCTACTGAATTCTACACGGGCATCAAACCCTACAGAAGAGATGCTGTTGGTCGGTTTGCCGAAAATCTAAAACCCAATTCAACTCAAGATAATTTCAATAAGAATTATTTACTTACCGATAATAATCTATTCACCACTGCACCCTTAAATGCAAAGCGAGAATTTAAAAAAATATATGCTTCAGAAAACTCATTTTTTTTAGTGAACGAAGATCGATTTAAAGCCATTTTAAATCCCCTAATCGGATTTTCAGGAGCAATTATAGCTGACGACTCTACTAGGCTTTACCGAAATTCTAGAGGGTTAGAACTCCGAGGAAACATTGGAAATAAAGTTGGATTTTATTCCTATGCACTTGAAAATCAAGTCCGATTCCCAGAGTTTCTAAATGAAAAATATGATGCTAATGGGTCCGTCACAGGTACCACGCTAGCTAAAAAATTTAAGGATAACGGTCGGGATTTTTTTAATGTTGCCGGGCACATTACATTTTCTCCAATTGAGGAAATAACCGTACAATTTGGGCATGACAAAAATTTTATTGGAAATGGTTATCGATCCTTAGTTCTCTCCAATGATGCAACTCCAAATACCTTTGTCAAATTGAATACAAAAGCATGGAAACTCAACTACATGAATCTTTATTCACTACATACTGATTCAAAAGGATTTGACGGCAATTCCCCAACAAGAAGAAAATACTCTGCTCTTCATCATTTAAGCTTAAACTTAGGTAAAAACCTAACCCTAGGAATATGGGAAAATGTCATTTTTGATCGACAAGATAGTCTTGAAACTGATCGATTTGAAGTAGATTATTTTAACCCGTTAATTTTTTATAGAGCCGTTGAACATGGCTTGAACAGCAGCGATAATATCTTACTAGGCATGGACTGGAAATGGAATTTTTTAAGTCGATTTTCTTTTTATGGACAGTTTGTTTTAGATGAATTTATCAAAGATGACTTTTTCAGTGCTTCAACTTCCTGGGTTAACAAATGGGGATATCAAGCAGGGTTAAAATACATTAACGTAGGAGGTATCAATAACCTCGATGCACAATTCGAGATTAACCAAGTAAGACCGCATGTTTACACCCATTATTCTCCATCTCAAAACTGGATACATTATAACCAATCATTAGCCCATCCATTGGGAGCAAACTTTAGAGAAGTTATCGGAATAGTCCGATATCAGCCCACCAATCGAATTTTTATCGATGCTCGTTATAGCTTTTCAAAACAAGGTATTGATACAAGCAAGGTTACTACCAATTTTGGTGGGGACATCACAAGAGGGAACCGAAATATCACAAACAAAGACAATGTCACGCTATTTCAAGGGATTGAAAATACAATATCTACAATATCACTAGATTTAAGCTATATGATTTGGCATAATTTGTTCGCTGATGTAGGAGTATTTATTAGAAATCAGAACAAAGCACTTACTTCGGATGATCAAACGATTATGTTTAGACTAGGGATGCGATTAAACCTTGCTGCTATTGACTATCGTCAATAAATTACGTTTTCTGTTTTTTCTTTTTAACACTTGGAAATAAAATATTATTTAATATCAAACGATATCCCGGTGAATTAGGATGAAGAGATAGATCTGTCGGTGGTTCTCCAACCATGTGCTGATAGTCTTCAGGATCATGACCCCCATAAAATGTAAACTGGCCTTTACCCATTGTCCCATGCAGGTATTTAACTTCACTTAAACTTTTATTTTCCCCCATGATAACTACTGAACTTTTTACAAATTGCTTTTGAAATGCTGTAGTTTGTCCCATAAATGATTTCACAATACGCTCATGATTTTGAGTAAGTATAGTAGGAATAACATCCCATTTGGCACTGAATTCATTAAGAGCAAATAAGTCATTGGCCTCTTTCACTCGTCTTGTCCTTGGATCTATATCAATATTACTGATTTCATACCGCATCGGATTAAGCTCAATGTTGAAATCTTTGAAAGCAAACGCATTATCAAAATCCAGTTTTGATTGTGCATTTGGAGCCATGGGATCACCATCAAACATTCTCTCACATATATCAACCCCATCAGCAGATAAGGCCACATCATAACTATCTGGTGCACTACACATGGCGAACAAAAAACCTCCTCCTATTGTAAAATCTCTTATTTTTTTCGAAACTGCTAGTTTAAGCTCTGATACTTTTGTGTAACCGTATTTTTCGGCAAGTTCTTGGGCTTCATTCACCTGATTGATATACCATGCTGCATTTCTATAACTTGCCCAAAATTTTCCATACTGTCCAGTAAAATCCTCGTGATGTAAGTGCAGCCAGTTATATGAGGGAAGTTTATCGGAGAGTACCTCATCATCAAAAACAACATCATATGGAATTTCAGCATATTTTAATACCATGGTGACAGCATCATCCCATGGCTGAGCAGTTTTTGGAGAATAGACCGCAATCTTTGGTACTTTTAATAATTTGACAACCTCTGCATTGATCGATGGATTTGCAATTTTATTTTTAATTACAATTGCTCTAGATTCACTCATGGTAATGAAAGTAACTCCTCTCAAAAGACACTCTTTCTCGATGTTTTCATAATCACTCATTAAGAAACTACCCCCTTTATAATTCAATAACCATTCTACC
>JAQWZS010000042.1 GCA_029253325.1 Bacteroidia bacterium | reverse complement strand
ACAACCTTATAAAATTCTTTGGTATCTCCGTATTTAAATAATTGTTTCATGAGTTATAAAATGCGATGCTAGCGAAATTAACCTAATTCTATAATACTAATACCTTCACCACCAAAATCTACTCGTTCGTAGGTCATTTTTAGAACTAATGGGTTAAATTTTAAATGCTTTCTGATCTCTGTTTTCAAAACTCCATTCCCTTTACCATGGAGTATTCTCAAGCTAGAAACCCCCATTATTAATGCTGAGTCAATAAATTTATCCACTTCATTAAGAGCTTCATGAGTTCTCATTCCTCGAATATCAATTTCAGTTTTAAAGTTTTGTTGCTTTTGAAGATAGGATGAATCACTAATATACTTTTTTACTTGTTTGGAAGTCGAATTACCAACTTTTTCAATGTTATCTATACTAGTCTTGGTAACCAAATTACCGAATTTGATGGTAATTTTATTCTTCTTAATTTCGATGATTTCTCCAGCGGTATTTGACCCGATAACCTGAACTTGATCTCCAATTTTATAACTTATTTCACTTGATTTAATCGTCAATTGATTATTCTCAAATTTTTCAATTTTCTGGTTTAGTGTTTTTCTTACTTTATCTGTTTTTCCTTTATTGGCTGCACTTTCTTTAATGACTCTAATCGTTTTTTCTATTTCTTTATTTGCTGATTTTATAATTATACTTGCTTCTGTGTTTGCTTGTTGAATTATTTGAGTTTTCTGACTTTCAATTGCATCTTTCAAAGACCTGTATTCTTGTTCGAAGACCTTTGCATTAGCTAATTTTTCATTCAATTCTCGCTCTTTTTCCTTAAGTCTTTCTTGTTGTGACTGAACATCTGAGAGCAATTCATCTAAATCGTACTGTTTAGTATCCGTTAATGCCTTTGCTCTTTTAATGAGTTTTTTATTAAGACCAATGTTACTAGCTACCTCAAAGGCAAAAGAACTACCTGGCTGACCAACATCTAACTTATACATAGGGATCAAGTTATCAATATCAAACAACATAGCAGCATTTTTCACCCCTTTTAGCCGATCGGCTTTCGCTTTAATGTTACTAAAATGTGTTGTTATAATCCCAAAAGCATTCTTTGCATGTATGGACTCTAAAATGGCTTCAGCTATGGGTCCACCGAACATGGGATCGGTACCCGTTCCAATCTCATCCATCAAAACCAATGTATTTTCATCGCAAAAATTAACAATGTGTTTTACCGACTTGAGATGAGATGAATAGGTGCTTAAATCTGAGTCAATGCTTTGATCGTCTCCTATATCTATAAAAATATTTTCAAATAGTTGAAAAGTACTTTCAGCAGAACATGGAACCAAAAATCCATGTTGTAACATCACTTGTAGCAAACCAATGGTCTTTAAAGCAACTGATTTTCCTCCAGCATTCGGGCCTGAAATTACAATAATTCGATTGTCTTTATTCAATGAATAATCTAGTGGAATCAATAGCTTATTCTCATCATTAAGTCTATTCTGTAAAAGAGGATGTTTACTATTTACTACTAGAGTGAATGAATTAAAATTTGGCTTAACACAATTCCAGTCTGAAGCTAATCGTGCCTTTGAACGCACATAATCGTAAAAAGCCAAATGCTGCCGTGCTTTCTTAATTTCGCTAAGATTTATAACAATCTGTTGTGTTATGTTTTTAAGAATACGAACAATCTCTTGCCTCTTTTTTATTAATAATTCTGATAAATCGTTATTAAGGCTAACAATCTCAATGGGTTCAATATATGAGACCTTCCCTGTTCCAGATTGATCAATTAAAACACCATGAATCTTACGTTTGTGCTCTGATAATACGGGTAACACAACTCTCCCATTTTTGATGCCAAGTTCTGTATCAGCAAGCAGCCCTTTATCTTTTGCTTTTAAAAAAATATCATTAGAACTTTTAAAGATATTGTTTTCTGCTTTTTTTACTTGTGAATATATTTTTCGAAGAGCTGGAGATGCAGAAGGTTTTATATTCCCGTCAGGATCGAGAATTTTGTCAATTTGGTTGATTAATGAGTAATCAATGGATATATTTTTGAATATTTTTGAAATTTCTGGATATTCATCAATATTATTTTTGAAAAAATCATCCACTTTTTTTATGGATCTCAGTAAATCATAAATTTCCTGTAAAGACTCAATTTCGTAAAAAAATCCTTGAATTTTAGCTGTTTTTTCATGTAAATCATAATCAAGTGGCAACAGAACATTCAGTTTACCCTCACTTACAATGTCATATACCTCCTCAGTTTGTGAAAGCCAAAGACTTAAAATTTCATGCTTATTAGTGAACTTTAATTTTTTATAAATTGATCGTCCTAAATCAGTCTCGCAATGGTCTTTTGCAATTTCAAGAACCTGATCGAAACTTAACTTGACATTAATATTTTTAGGGTAAAGCACTACTTATAAGTATTAATCTTCTTACCTACCTCTTCCATCATTTCGGACAGCAATTTAGGATTCTGAGCATAAGTTCTCAAGCTAGAATCAAATTGCTGTGCGTCCGTATTATACTTATTAAATACTATTGTATATGAGGTATCTCTAATTTTCTTGGCTTCTATACTTCCAGTAATAAAAGATTTTTGAGCAGCATCTAAGATCTTTAAATCTCTAATAATTTCAATCATTACTTTTTCTTCTATAATACCATCCGAAAGCTTTTCAGAATTAGCATTACATCCTAAAACTATCACTATTAAGTAAAGTAAAAATATCTTTGTAAGGAATTTATGTCTCATTCTGTACGCGAAAATATCAAACAATTACGGCAAGAAATAGGAAATGTGGAATTAGTTGTGGTATCAAAATACCGAACCATTGATGAACTTAACCAAGCATATCAATCCAATCAACGAAGTTTTGCTGAAAATAGAGTTCAAGAACTAATAAAAAAGAAAGAACTTATGCCCGATGATGTTCAATGGCATATGATTGGACATTTACAAACAAACAAAGTCAAATTAATTGCTCCATTCATTCATATTATTCAATCTGTCGATCGCATTAAGTTGCTTAAGGAGATTAATAAAGAAGCTAAAAAGAACAAACGAGTTATTCCAATTCTGCTACAGATTCATATTGCACGAGAAGACAATAAATTTGGCTTCACCATAGATGAAGTAATTCAGATTATCGAATCAAATCAAATTTCAGAATTTGAAAACGTTAAGATCATTGGTTTAATGGGAATGGCAACCAATACTCCAGAAAAGGAAATTGTAAAATCAGAATTCAATAAGCTCCATTCATTTTTCAATGAATGGAAAGGGCAAATGAAATGGAAGACTTTATCCATGGGCATGAGCGGTGATTATCCTCATGCTATTAAATGTGGTAGCACACTTGTAAGAATTGGTAGTAAGATATTTCAATAGTCATAAACTCAAAATGTCAATAATAAGAAAAGGTCCCCGAGAGGACCTTTTCAATTGACTATGAAAACTCTAAATCTTGGGCTAGAACGCCCAAGGTCTTTAATCTATATTGTCCCTATTTTAATTGAGACGCTTAATGATTGCCTTGATTGTTGATACAAATTTATAACTAATATTCGGATGAACAACTATCCTAATAAAAAAAAATGTTTTTTTTAAATTATGTTCACAAATGAACGGTTGTTTGCCTTTTTCTTAAACTCTACCTTGCCATCTGTTAGTGCAAATAGTGTATGATCTTTACCGATTCCAACATTTTTACCTGGATGATGAACTGTACCTCGTTGTCTTACTAATATATTACCAGCAATACACTCTTGTCCACCATAGATCTTAACACCAAGTCGTTTACTGTGTGATTCTCTTCCGTTCTTACTACTTCCAGCTCCTTTTTTGTGTGCCATGATTATTTTGCTTTTATGCTTTCAATTTGAATTTGTGTAAGGTATTGTCTATGTCCATTCTTAACTTTATACCCTTTTCTTCTTTTTTTCTTAAAAACTATTACCTTATCTCCTTTAAGATGGTCAAGTACTTTAGCCTTTACTGTTGCTCCTTTAATTGAGGGAGTTCCAACAGTAACTTTACCAGCATCCTCAACAAGCATGACGTTGTCAAAACTAACAGATTTACCTGCATCCTCACCTAATCTATGGACATATAATTTCTGGTCCTTCTGAACCTTAAATTGCTTGCCTGCTATATCAACTATTGCGTACATATTATTTTTAGAGCTGCAAAAGTAAAATTTATTTAGATATCTACCTAAATACCGATTCTTTTTTCTTGTAAAATATCTACATTTTTTTTTCTAATGTTAATAAGCCCTCATTCTTTTTATTACTTTTGCACCCACTTATTAAGAAAATGGATTTAGTAAAGCAAATAGAAGCAGATCAAATAAGAACCGACTTACCTGAATTTGCAGCAGGTGACAACGTTTCTGTTCACTACAAAATTAAAGAAGGTGATAAAGAACGTATTCAAGTATTCCAAGGTACAGTTCTACAATGTAGAAATTCTGGATTAGACGAAACTTTCACCGTTAGAAAAATTAGTAGCGGTGTGGGTGTTGAAAGAATTTTTCCAACAAATTCACCTAATATCGATAAAATTGAAGTGAATCGTAGAGGTAAAGTTAGAAGAGCTAGAATATTTTATCTTCGTGGTCGCTCAGGAAAAAGTGCTCGTATTAAAGAAAGAAGATAGTCCTGCAATATCAAATAATATAAAGCCCGTCTTGGTAATACCACGATGGGCTTTTTTATTTGCAAAGCATATATCACCCCTAAAATAAAAAACCAAGAATCAAATCATGGAGATTTCAGCAAAATACAACCCAGAAGGTATTGAGCAACGTTGGTACAACGAATGGATTGAACAAAAGATATTTTCATCTATTCCAGATGAAAGACCAAGTTACACCATCGTTATGCCTCCCCCGAATGTAACGGGAATTTTACACATGGGTCATATGCTGAACAATACCATTCAGGATATATTGGTAAGACGCTCTCGCATGCTTGGGTACAATGCTTGTTGGGTTCCTGGAACTGACCACGCATCCATTGCAACTGAAAACAAAGTAGTACAACAACTTCAAGAAAATGGAGTCTCCAAGGAAAGCTTAACAAGAGAAGAATTTCTTAACCATGCTTTTGACTGGAAAAATAAATACGGTAACATCATTCTTGACCAACTAAAAAAATTAGGCTGTAGCTGTGATTGGGAACGAACGAGGTTTACCATGGAACCTGATCTATCTGAAGCAGTGATTGATTCTTTTATTGACTTGTATTCTAAAGGATATATTTACCATGGCACTCGAATGATCAATTGGGATCCCGTTGGAAAAACAGCACTTAGTGATGAAGAGGTCAATCATGAAGAACAAAATGCAGAGCTATACTACATCAACTATCAACTTGGTGATAGTGATAAACAAATACAAATAGCTACAACTAGGCCTGAAACTATTATGGGGGACACTGCCATATGCGTGCACCCAGATGATAGCCGATACAAGAACCTTATCGGTAAATCTTGCATCGTTCCTCTTGTTGACAGACCAATACCTATTATCGCAGACGACTATATTGATATTGAATTTGGAACAGGTGCGTTAAAAGTAACTCCTGCTCACGATTTTAATGATTATGAAATTGGTAAAAGGCACCAATTAGCAATGATTGACTGTTTCAATGATGATGGAACGCTTAGTGAATCTGCTCAAGTATTTGTCGGAGAAGATAGATTCAAAGCCAGAAAACTAATTGTTAAAGAATTGAAAAATCTTGGAAATTTGGTCAAAACTGAACAAATCACAAACAAGATTGGGAAAAGCGAACGAACTAAGGCAATTGTTGAACCTCGACTATCTGCTCAATGGTTTGTTGATATGAAAAAGTTCATGAAAACTCATCCAGAATCATTGTCTGATGTAATGAACGACCAAATTCAATTCCATCCAGCTAAATTTAAAAATACATATAGACATTGGTTAGAAAACATTAAAGATTGGTGCATATCTAGACAATTATGGTGGGGGCATAGAATCCCAGCATGGTATACTCCAGATGGCACTCCGATTATTGCAAAAACTGCAGAAGAAGCAATCAAAAAAATAGATAATGATCAATGGTCTATCTCTGATTTAAAACAAGATGAAGATGTATTAGACACTTGGTTCAGTAGTTGGTTATGGCCAATTAGTGTTTTTAATGGATTCAAAGATGAGGGCCAAAAAGAATTAGACTACTACTACCCTACTTCTGACTTGGTCACTGGTCCTGATATTATTTTCTTTTGGGTGGCAAGAATGGTGATGGCTGGTCAAGCGTTCAAAAAACAAATTCCATTTAAAAATGTGTATTTCACTGGTATTGTAAGAGATAAGGACAGGAGAAAAATGTCTAAGTCTTTGGGTAATAGCCCTGACCCTATTCATCTAATGGAAAAATTTGGTACTGACGGTGTACGTATGGGTATAATGCTTAGTGCTCCTGCAGGAAATGATATTCTTTTTGATGAAGCCTTATGTGAACAGG
>JAQWZS010000230.1 GCA_029253325.1 Bacteroidia bacterium | reverse complement strand
TGTACCATTAGCATCGGGAATAAAACTTCCTCCTTTCATTTCCATATCAATATCGTTAAATCGAGGAATGATTGCATCAATTTCTGCATTAATCTGAATCATTTCTTTTTGCATATCTCTAAATACACGGTTCACTTTTGATGCGAATGATATAAGTTCATCATTAGTTCTAAGGTACTTACTCATATCAGACTCCATCAAACTGTTATTTTTTTGAATCTTCCTTAATTTTGAACTCTCCCATAACATATCAGCAAATCTATAAGCCGAATTGCGTGAGGTGCTGTATCCTGAATAAAATTTGTGATCAAATAAAAACTTAATTTCAGATAAATGGCTCAGTGATAATTGATAAAGTAACTCTGAAAAAAGTTTCTTTTCAAGTGATAATCTAGATTCTAACCCTCTGTAGGAAGATAATTGCCTAAGTATTTTAGCAGAATTTTGATCTAGATATTCTGCTCGTTCATCTTTTGTTAAGATTTGAATACTTTCATTATTAATCTGAGTAAAAGCAGCCCCGCTAAATATTCCATTTCTATAGAGTTGATTTATATAAATATAATCTCTAGCTAAAGCAAATTTTCGGGCGTACAATTCCTCATTCTTTTTAAATAATAATTGATACCCATTGAATGATTTGGTTACAGCAGCATATTCGGCTAACTTTTTCTGATTATCATACTTCTGAGCAATAACATCGGTACGTTGAAGCCCTTGCATCTTCCCTTTAAAATTTTTCGATGTATTGTTTAAACTAGCTAATCTTCCACTATACTTCAATTTCATGTCAATGTCATCACCAGCAAATGACTTAATCGCTTCAATTTGAAAATCGAACCAATCAGCAATAATTGGCAAAACATAATTGTTTTGATAATCTAAGAATTGAGCAGTTTGGTTTCTGTATGTACGTCCTGGATAACCTAAAATAAAGGTAAAATCACCCTCTGAAGTTCCAGATGGGTTTACCTCCAGATATTTTTCAGGAACATATGGAATCCCGTTTTCATATGCACGAACAATCGAAAAATCACCATTATGTCTTGGCCATTCCCAATTGTCTGTCTCACCACCAAACTTTCCAATATTTTTTGGTGGAACATACACTAATCGCACATCATCTAGTGTCTTATATCGAAATAACGTATAAGACTTACCTACCAGCATTTCTGATATTTCAGGTGTAAGATTAGGGTTAGCCTTTTGCTCTCGTTCAATGATTAGTTTTCTGTTTTTTGATATAATTTCTTGCTTCTTGAGTGCGGGAGTATTGACATCAATACCTGCTAGAACTTCCTCCGAAACATCAACATAAGACATGGTTATTTTACAGGGTAGAGAGGTTTTTATTTCCTCGGTTTTTTTAATTGCATAGAACCCATTCTCTAAATAATTATTTTTAGATGAACTCGCAGATGCTACAGAACTAAACACACAATGATGATTTGTGATAATCAGACCAGAATCAGAAATGAATGACCCAGTACAACCACCTAGCCTTACTAAAGCATTCACCAATGCAGGTTGTGCTTCATTATAAATATCACTAGTAGAAATCTCTAAACCTGCAGTTTTTAGATCAAGAGCGTTTAATTGACTCATCGGGAACATTCCCTCTTCTAGGGAATCAGATTTAAAGGAAAACAAAAAAATTGTTAATACGGCTACTATTAATGCTCTATCCATGTTCAAATTTATTGGGTCTTTAATTAATCGAAATAAGATGCTTTTATAAAATTAGTTAGCATTTCGTTATTACTAGAATGGATGTCTTTCACCTTGCCACTCCATTCGTTCATTCCTTGGTATATAAATATTACATCATCACCAATATCAAAAACGGTTTTCATGTCGTGGGTATTTATGATGGTGGTAATATTAAATTCTTCTGTGATACTCTTAAGTAATTCATCAATTACACGAGAAGTAACAGGATCTAGCCCTGAATTGGGTTCATCACAAAACAGATACTTTATATCAAGTGCAATTGCTCTAGCTATTCCTACACGTTTTTTCATACCCCCACTTATTTCCGCAGGGAACTTGTTATTGATGCCTTTCATTTCAACTTGCTCTAAGCAAAAATCTACTCGATCTCTTCGTTCAGCTGGAGTCATTGATGTGAACATCTTTAGAGTAAACTCTACATTCTGTTCCACTGTAAGCGAATCAAACAAAGCTGTTCCTTGAAAAAGCATCCCAATTTCTTTTCTAACTTCACGCAATTGAGAGTACCCTAAATTAGTAAAATCCCGATCATCATACATCACATTTCCTGAACTGGGTTTTAGCAAGCCAACCATGCATTTCATCATGACACTTTTACCATGACCGCTACTACCTATAACTAAGTTCACCTTTCCTGTTTCAAATTTTGTTGAGATATTTTTCAGCACCTTAACTCCTTTAAAGGATTTAGAAACATTGATTAATTCTATCATAATAATATTTGAGCTAAAAGATAGTCTGAAAATAAAATAGCAACAGCACTATAAACTACTGCTTTAGTACTACTTGCTCCAACCTCTAGTGCTCCACCATTAGTGGTATAACCTTGAAATGCAGAAACAGAAGTAATGATAAATGCATAAGTAAATGCTTTAATCAATGAAAATAAAAGATTGAATGGCATAAAAGACTCTCGAGCTCCTTGAAAATATTCTTCATATGTTAATATACCTGAGGCCTCACCTGCAATTACACCACCAAGATTACTTAAAAATATAGAAATGATAACTAACATGGGAATCATAATAAGTCCTGCAACAATCTTAGGTAAAGCAAGGTATCCACTAGAATTAATACCCATAACTTCTAAAGCGTCTATCTGCTCACTCACCCTCATCGTACCAATTTCAGATGCGATATGAGATCCAACCTTACCTGCTAAAACAAGGCATGTTATTGTTGGTGCCAACTCAAGCATTGATGAATCGCTGACTATTGAGCCAATAACAGGTTTAGCAATTAAAGGAGAAATTAATTGATAGGCGATTTGAAGCGTAGTAACTGCACCTTGGAAAATAGCAATAATCACAACGATAGACAACGAACCAACTCCAATATTATTCATCTCTGTAATTGTTCTATCAATATAAACTGATAATTTTTCAGGCTTTGAAAACATGCCTTTCAAAAAAAGTAGGTATTTACCAAAATGATAAAAGAATGTCATATCGGGTGTAAAGATACATACATCTAAATTTTATACGAATGAAATAGTCCACAGCTTGTAAAAAACTTTCTAATACAGAATAAAACAAAATCATTTGTACATACATTTGTCAAATAGTATTTATCCCATGAAAGTAGCAGTAGTTAGTGGAGGCACCAAGGGTATTGGTAGAGCAATATGCCTAATTTTACTTGAAAATAATTGCAAAGTTTATACATCAGCTCGGACAATTGATCCCAATTTTTCCCATAAAAACCTAATTCAATTCCCCTCAGACCTCTCTACAAAACAAGGTGTCATAAGTTTTTCAGAGTTTGTCTTAGGACAAGAAAAAATCATCGATATTTTAATTAATAACGTGGGTGTATTTATTCCTGGTAAATTAATGGATGAAGAAGAAGGTTCGTTCGAAAAACAAATAAATACCAACTTGTCCTCGAGTTATCACTTGACACGCCAAACCATTCATGCGATAAGAAAATCCTCAAAGCCTTATATATTTAATATTTGTTCAACGGCTAGTATCACTCCCTACCTCAATGGAGGTTCATATTGCATTAGCAAATATGCCCAAATGGGTTTTACTAAGGTGTTGAGAGAAGAATTAAAAGAAGATAAAATTAAAGTAAGTGCCGTTCTACCTGGGGCAACATTGACCAACTCATGGGCGGGTACTGAACTGCCAAAAGATCGTTTTAGCGAACCAGAATCAATTGCAAAACTTATTTGGACAGCTTATGAATTATCTGATACAACTGTATTAGAAGAGATTATATTACGTCCAATGGCAGGTGACATCTAAAACAATCCTTCAAATTGAATCAAAAACGATTCCCAAATGACATATTTATGATATGTAATTATATAATTTAACTTAAATTTGAGGCATACTTAATTTTAAATCTAGAACAATGAAAAAAGTACTACAAAATTTAGCATTGCTTAGCATAGTGTTATCTGCATCTTTCTCTAAGCTAAATGCTCAAACAAATCAAACAATCAATTTTGATCAACCTTCTAAACTTGGAAAAGCATATCCAGTACCTGAAGATTTATCATCGATTAAGAATTATGCTAATTTCAAGGCCAAAAGACAAGAATCTTTATGGTTCGACTATATCGATGATGCACGTGTTTTTGGTGAAACTTACACATACTATACCGGTATGTATATGATGCCAGACTCATTGGCAACAACATCTTCCGACGATGGTCCTAACCACATAAATGTTCATGGTGGAGGGATGATGTTTGATCCTGCTAGTTTATTTTGGTCTGTAAATTCCAATGATTTAGAATATTCAAGACATTTAAAATATACTATAGATTCTGTCTCTATACCATTCAAATACCACAATTTTGGATCTACTACTGATTCATTAATAATTTCATATACTGCTGGAGATCGTATGGGCGGTGTTCGATGGGCCTCGGGTGAAACATCTTCAACGGTAAGTTATGCTCCAGCAACAAATAGCGTAATTGACCCAAATAAAACTGAGATTGTTAGACTTGATAGTACAGATAATACTGAAGGATTCTTCAGAACTTCTTTTGCATCTTTCATTGCTGGAAGTCTTGATTTAGCTGTAAATGTTGATGTCACTCCTGCTAATAATGATCCTGAAAGAGGAAACTTATTTGGTGTTACTGTTCAGTTCATGCCAAAGATTGGAGCATCAACTTTGGGACAACCACTTACAAACAATGATTCTAATAATCTAGACGCTAACAATCTTTCGATGTTTAGTTTGCTAAATATGCAAGGTACTGGTGGAATAACTGTTTCTGATGAATCACAAAATCATGGATTACTTCTTTTTAGTGGTCAGCGTTATTCTGATAATGAAAACTGGTTCTTCCTGCCTTATGCACCTCCAGGAGCAAACAAGCTTTTCAATTACATCCTATTTAAAGTATCTGGTCAAAATGTAGGAATCAACGATATCAATGATAATGTATCATTTGCATTAAAGCCTAACCCAGCAAAACAAAGCGACGTATTATTTGCTGATTTTAAAATCATCAAACCTAGTAATGTAAATATAAGTATTACTGATTTACAAGGTAAGGTTGTAAAGAATGTAACTAACCAATTTTACGTTCCTGGACAACATAATATTGATGTTTCAATCAATGATCTAAATACAGGGATGTACTTGTATAATATATCAACTGAATTTGGTTCTGCAACCAAAAAATTCATTGTTAACTAACTATTAGCTTTAAATCATTAGAAAAAAACCTCACCATTTTGGTGAGGTTTTTTTATGGCATACCACCAACATATTAAAAAATACTTGGTGAAGGGGAAAAGATTAAATCTTCAACTGAAGGACTACAATCCGTTATTTGTTTTTTGAAGTCATTAAATGTGTCTTTGGTTTCCTTAGATAAGACTTCTTGAATTTTTTGAACAAAGTCATCTGAAATTACAATAGGTGTATGCTCATATACCAAACATCCATTTTCAACTATACCATTCACTGCATATTCATCACAAAGCCGAACTTCTTTACCCGTCATTGAACAACGGTCAACCCAGCTGTCAATCGAATATTTTTCCGTACGATGCAAGTAATCAATTTTACGGAGTAAATTTTCGCTGTGTGCTTCATATAGCTCAGTAATCGATAATTTACTTTCTTCGCTGATTTCATTAGACATCGATGTCGCACACAATTCGCAAATGGCATATTCGTATACTATTTCTGATTTATTTAAGACTATATTTTGCTTAAAAACCTTTTCAATAAAATACCGGGATGAATCCGTAAACGACTCATTACACATCGTACAATGCTTGAAAGGTACATTTGTTTCATACGAATAAAAAAAAGACGGAATAGAGGAACTTATTTTTTTTCTTATCATGATTAATTATCAATTGTAAAAGTATTACATTTGCACAAATTTTTAGCAATGGGAGTAACACGATTAGAAAGAAAAGGTAGAAAAAACAAAACTGTAGCTAAGGTTAGGGTTGCAACTATCAAGAGATTAATAAGTAAATCTACTGTAGAATCTCCTAACAAGGAGGAATCTGGTGTAGTTGTTGGTGGAGTGATGGAAGTTTTATCATCAATGAACACAAAACCTGCAAAAGCAAAGAAAGCTGCTCCTAAAAAGGAAGTTGTTAAAGAAGAAGTACAAGAAGTAAAAACAGAGGAGTAATTATTTTCTCTAATCTATAAAAAAAAGTCTCTCACGTTTGTGAGGGACTTTTTTTTATCTCATTAAATGGACAACACCTTTAGATGATTGTACTTGTGAAATTCCATTTAGTACACCCTTCCAGTTTGAAGTCCAAAAATATACTCCATCTTGACATCTCTTATTCTGGTAAGTACCATCCCAAGATTCGTTTATGTCTGTCGTTTCAAAAATAAGCTCCCCCCAACGATTATATACTTGTAATTTAAACTCAAAAAGTTTTGGACAATCTGGTGTTGGTCTAAAAAAATCATTCAGGTTGTCATCATTTGGTGTAAATGCATTAGGATAAAACAGATTACAATAACAATCAATTAAGCTTACATCAAATGATAAACTATCCTCTCCACATAAATTAGTCATCTTAACATCAACCTTTCCATCAATATTTTCCAAGATATAAGACTCTCCTATTTCTTGATTATTCCATATTACTTGACCATTCGAATTAGGTATAGATAACTCTATTTTCTCACTTTTACATAAAAGAATATCATCTATATTATCCAATAGTGGAACCTCCAAGTCACTTACTAAAATAGTATCTGAGTCATAACATTTGTTTTCTTTACTAATTTCAAGAGTGTAAGTCCCTGCTTCTGTTAAATCTATTCTCGATAGGCTACTACCAGTACTCCAGGCATAGTCGACTGAGTTTAACGACTTTGGCCCAATCGTAAGTGTATCTCCCATACAAAGAAATGTATCATTTCCAAGAGATAATTCTTCCAAAATAATTTCACGAGTTGAATAGTTTTGAGACACTGAATCACAACCATTCTTAGCCACTACAAGAATGTCATCCGATGAACTAAAGTAACGAGACAAACTTGACAATCCGTCCTCCCAATAATAAACGGCATCACTTGGGATAATTTCAAGGTTTATTAGTGTAGAATCACCCTGACAGAATACACTATCACCTGTAATTGTAATTACTGGACTAACACTTGTTGTAATATTAAAGGTATCATCATCATAACATACTCCTTGCCATGCTCTTAAAGAATACTCCCCTTCTGTAAACCATGTTATTTTTTTACTTCGAGAACCACTATTCCAACGAATAGAATCATAATTTAATGTAAAATCAAATGAATACCCTAAACCATTACACAACAATGTATCCTTTGCATCATCTAAATTGAATGGTTCGTCTACTTCCACATGTAAGGTATCCTTGAAAACATTGTCACATAAGTCTTTATATTCTACATAATAAGTTATAGGTTGAGTAGTTGAACAAGAAGGTGTTCGTATAGAATTATCATTTAAATATAGATTTGGCGTCCAGGTATATTGATCATCTTTACTATCACGTGCATTCAATAAGATGGATTCTCCTTTACATAATGTCATGGTATCATCAACCAATATATCATCACGTAAACAAACCGTTTGACGATTATTTAATCCTCCTGTAGAAGATGTAAAACCCCAATAAACCAAATTATCTCCATTAAAAATATTTTTTTGAATATCGTAGGTGATTTGTTGTCGAAGATTACAATCAAACCAAACCTGTAATTCTTTGGTATTTTCAATCCATACTATTCGAACCAAATGATCTTGCCCATCCTCAATATTAACTGCTCCAGGAAGTGCAGGCACAGGAGCACTAATACTATTCGAACTATTATGATCGACACTCCCATTTTTTAAAATGGCTATGTGATCACTAACCAAATCACCTTTATCTAGATTGTTAAAATCATCAAACTCAATACCAAAACTTGGTAAAAAACCTTCAAATCCTAGCCCACCACCTGCTTTTCCAATTGCTTTATTACTTACATCCTGCATGACAAATACAATACCATCAGCACCAGTATCATCTTTATCACCAAAATTTAAATAAAACTCCAAATCAAAATCCTTAGATAAATCAATTGGATCAGCATACCAAACAGAACCTAATTGCCAATCGAGAGCACCTGTCAATTGATAACAATTTCCTCCTAAAGCCCTAGCATTTCCGTTAGCAAAATAAGATTGGCCATAAATTGTTTTTAATGACATAAGCATTAAAAAACTTAAAAACAATAATTGATTTTTTTTAAAAACTAACAAGCTAGCAACAAATATAAGTATAAGTTTTTACTTATAGTATTTAAAACTATAAGTAAGAAAAACTAAGAAGTGAGTTCCTTAATATCAGATTTGATCTTTTTGACCAAACTATCAGCAACACTTTTAGTGTTACCTTCAGCATATATTCTAATAATCGGTTCGGTGTTTGACTTACGAAGGTGTACCCATTCCATATCAAACTCAATTTTAACACCATCCACCGTATTGATGGGTTGATTTTTATATTTTTCTTTAAGACGGTCTAAAATTAAATCAACGTCAATTTCAGAGGTCAATTGAATCTTATTTTTACTAATAATATAGTTTGGATATGAAGCTTTAAGATGGCTAATGGGCCTATTTTTTTTAGCTAAATGAGTCAAGAACAAAGCAATTCCAACAAGAGCATCTCTACCATAATGTAATTCTGGTAGGATAATACCACCATTACCTTCACCACCAATGACGGCATTGGTCTCTTTCATCATTTTCACAACATTGACCTCTCCTACTGCACTAGCGTGATAAATTCCGCCATGCTTTTCAGTCACATCTCTTAAAGCACGGGTACTGGACAAATTAGAAACTGTATTTCCCTTGCTCTGACTCAATACATAATCTGCTACGGCTACCAGGGTATATTCTTCTCCAAATACATCACCATTTTCATTTACAAAGGCTAAACGATCTACATCTGGGTCAACAATTATTCCTAGATCTGCATTATTCCTAACAACTTCAGCAGATAAATCCGTCAAATGTTCTGGCAAAGGTTCAGGATTATGCGGGAATTTCCCGGTAGGATCACAATAAATTTCGATCACATTAGCTACTCCCAACTTTTTAAGTAATTGGGGTACTGCTATTCCTCCTGTAGAGTTTACTGCATCTACCACTACGGTAAAATTTTTCTTACGAATAACAGAGCTATCAACCAATGATAATTTAAGTATTTCCTCAATATGCCAATCGATATATCCACTTTCTAACTTGTAGCTTCCCAGTGTATCAACATCATTAAACTCAAAATCAGCGTCTTGAACCTTCTTAATAATTTGATTACCTATTTCTTCTGAAATAAATTCACCTTGGCTATTCAGTAGTTTCAGTGCATTCCATTGTTTTGGATTGTGACTTGCTGTAAGTATGATGCCACCAGCTGCATTTTCTTTAACAACAGCCATCTCCACCGTTGGTGTAGTACTTAAGTCTAAGTCTACTACATCAATTCCTTTGCTAATCAATGTTCCACACACTAATTGATTGACCATAAATCCAGAAATACGTGCATCTCTACCCACGACAACTTTTTTGTTTTCAGTAGTAATAATACAGTCTGCATAAGCTGCTGTATATTTTACGATATCGATTGGAGTCAAGGCATTATCCTCTGTACCTCCAATGGTCCCACGAATACCCGATATTGATTTAATTAACGTCATACGCTTAATGCTTGCAAATAAACAACCAATGTGTGTCTAGTTCTATACAATCTTAATAACATGTTTTTATGTAGTTGTGGATTAGATACCTGCACCAACATCCCTGTTAAACTTAAAGAATCACCATGTTCATATTCCGTGAATAACCCTAGCGTGAAATAAGCGTTTAAAAAACTATACATTTGTAATGGCAAAACGGCTTATCGCGGGTATGTTTCATATCTGAGGAAAGTCCGGGCAACACAGAGTAATGCACCTTTGGAAACAAAGGGTGTCTTGGTTGAGAAACTGAGATAACAGCAAGTGTAACAGAAAATAACCGTTTGCTTAGGCGAATAAGGGTGAAAAAGTGAGGTAAGAGCTCACACGCTTGAATAGTAATATTCATTCGGTACAAACCTTGCATGTTGTAAAACCAAGTAAACTACAGACTTAGGGCTACTCGTCCTAGTATCAGTTTTCTGATCGCTGTAGAGGGTAGGTTGCATAGATAAATGATAAGCTCATTCGCATAGGCGAAGAGACAGAACCCGGCTTATAGTTTTGCCACTTTTGAATAAAAAATTAAGACTTAAAACCACATGGCACGAATACTAATTGTAGATGACGAACAAAGCATCAGAGAAACCCTCCGTGAAATATTGGAGTACGAAGGATATGAAATTGAAGAGGCAAAAGATGGCGAAAAAGCAATCGCATTAATTAAAAAATTTAATTATGATGCTGTTTTATCGGACATTAAAATGCCAAAACTTGATGGCATTGAAGTACTCGAAAAAGCAAAATCAATAGCTCCGGAACTTCCATTCATCATGATATCTGGACATGGCACCATGGAAACTGCCATTGAAGCTACTAAAAAAGGAGCTTTTGATTTCATTAATAAACCACCAGATCTTAACAAACTATTAATCACAGTAAGAAATGCGGTAGATAAAAACAACTTGGTTATCGAAACCAAAGTTTTAAAACGTCAAATTACTAAAACTCGTGAAATATTGGGTGATTCTCCTAGCATCAAAAAAATTAAAAAGACTATCGAAAAGGTAGCTCCTACTGATGCAAGAGTTTTAATTACCGGCGAAAATGGGACTGGTAAAGAATTGGTTGCTCGATGGATGCATGAAAAAAGCAACCGAGCAGATAAACCCATTATTGAAGTGAATTGTGCAGCAATTCCTGGGGAACTTATTGAAAGTGAATTATTTGGTCATGAAAAAGGTTCTTTTACTTCTGCAATTAAACAAAAGCTAGGAAAGTTCGAAAAAGCGTCAGGTGGCACCCTATTTTTAGATGAAATTGGTGATATGAGTCTAGCTGCTCAAGCTAAGGTTCTTAGAGCTCTTCAAGAAAACAAAATAACTCGTGTTGGTGGCGAAAAAGACATTGAAGTAGATGTTCGAATTATTGCAGCTACCAACAAAGACCTGATGCAAGAAATTGATGATGGTAATTTTAGGGAAGACCTTTATCACCGTATATCAGTTATTGTAGTCCATATTCCTACCCTTAATGAGCGTGTAGAAGACATTCCTATTCTTGCCGAAAAATTCATGGAAGACATCTGTCAAGATAATGGCATCAATAAAAAACAAATCACTGCGGGTGCTATGCAGGGACTCAAAAACATCTACTGGAGTGGTAACATCCGTGAGCTTCGTAATATCGTCGAACGGTTAGTTATCCTTTGTGATGATAAAATTTCAGAAGAAGACATTCAGTTGTATGCCAATAACGGCAAGAAAAAACCAGGAACCATTGATGCTATTAATGAATTTAGTCGTTTTCAAGATTTTAAAGACTACGCTGAGAAGATGTTCATCGATGCAAAACTGAAAAAGAACAATTGGAATGTCGCCAAAACATCCGCCGAAATTGATATTCAGCGAAGCCATTTGTATAACAAAATTGACAAATTTGATCTCAAGCGAAATAATAATACATGATTGGTAGAGATGTTACCAAAGCTGCTAACTTACTTAGCCAAGGTAAACTCGTAGCCATTCCTACTGAAACTGTGTATGGTTTAGCTGCTAATGCTCTAGATCCAAATGCAATAGCTGAAATCTATCGCATCAAGAATAGGCCCAGTTTTAATCCCTTGATATTACATGTGCCCAATTGGGAAGCAGCAAAACGATATGTAACCCATTTTCCAATTGAAGCTGAGAAAATAGCTCAGCATTTTTGGCCGGGCTCATTGAGTATTTTGTTGCCTAAAAATAATATCGTTCCCGATGTTGTAACTGCAGGGTCTTCTCAAGTCGTACTTAGAGTTCCCAATCATCCCCTTACCCTTGAATTATTAAACCGTATTAATTTTCCATTGGCAGCACCCAGTGCCAACATTTCAAATACAGTAAGTCCTACATCTGCTGACCATGTTAAAAATGGAATTGGCAATCAAATTGATTATATACTCGATGGAGGCAGATGCCAAGTTGGAATTGAAAGTACCATCATATCCATCGAGAATGGTCGGGTTCAAATTCTTCGTGAAGGTGGAATATCCCAAGAAGTTATTTTAAAACAAACCGGACTTAAAATTTCAGTATCTACCGAAAAAACAGTACAAACACCAGGACAACTAAAAAAGCATTATGCTACCCAAAAACCCTTGTATATTGTAGATTCTATATCTGAATACTTAAAAGAAAACCCAACACAACTCTGCTCTATCCTTTATTATGAAAAGCAGAGTAATTCCCCAACTAAATATTCTTACTTTTTATCCAAGGATTACAACTTGAGCGAAATTGCCAACCAACTCTTTGCCATGATGCGATTGGCCGATCAAGATTCTACGGACTGCATCCTAATTGAGCCGATCAAAATCGAGGGAATTGGAAGAGCGATTGATGATCGATTGAAAAGGGCTGCAAGTAATTAAATAATTTATGTTAATTAATGTTTTAATAAATTGATAAAATAATTATCATGGAAATAATTGAACTCATATTTACGTCAATCTGCATATTCTTACTGATTCTGCTATGGATTAAAACCAACTCAAAAACAGACTCTAACGGAATTGACCTATTTCGGAATGAATTAAAAAATGAATCGAAAGAAAATCGGATTGAGTTAGCTTCTTCATTGACGGTAAATCGGAAAGAACTTACTGACGCATTAAATACACTCACCCAAAAATTAGAGGACAAACTAACTCAAATTAGTGAGGGATTGAATAAAAATGCTAAGGATAATCGTCAGGAACTCAATCAGTCACTCAAAGATTTTAGTACAAGATTCAGTCAAAATATCAAAGAATTCAATGATTTGCAAAAAGAGAAATTTGATTCGATGACTCTAAAACAAGACGAATTAGTAAAATCGACCGAACAAAAACTCGAAAAAATGCGAGAAACCGTAGACGAAAAACTTCATAAAACACTCGAAGAACGTCTGGGGCAATCATTTAAAATTGTAAGTGACCGACTTGAGGCTGTTCAAAAAGGACTCGGTGAAATGCAAAGTCTAGCAAGTGACGTTGGCGATTTAAAAAATGTATTAGGCAACGTAAAAACACGTGGAGTTTTAGGAGAGATCCAACTAGGCAATATCCTAGAACAAATCATGGCACCTGAACAATATGAAGCCAATGTTAAAACCAAACAAGGATCTAATGATCATGTAGAGTTTGCGATCAAACTGCCAGGCAAAGACGAATATGGTCAGGAGGTCTATCTGCCAGTGGATGCAAAATTTCCCCAAGAAAACTATGTAAGGCTTCAAGAAGCTTATGACAATAACGATCAAGATGGAATTTTAGAGTCTAAAAAAGCATTGGTACAAAGCATTAAAAAATTTGCTCGAGATATTCAGGAAAAATACATCGACCCACCGAATACTACCGATTTTGGTATTATGTTTTTACCTGTAGAAGGTTTGTTTGCTGAAGTAGTACGTCAACCAGACTTGGTAGCTTTATTGCAGCGAGAATACAAAATCATTATTACTGGCCCGACTACCCTAGCAGCCATGCTTAATAGTCTTCAAATGGGCTTCAAGACACTTGCTATCCAAAAACGAAGTAGTGAGGTTTGGAAAATTTTAGGAGCTGTAAAAACAGAATTTGGGAAATTTGGTGGTGTACTGGATAAAGCTCAGAGAAAACTTAATGAAGCAAACAAAGAATTAGATACCCTAGTAGGCACCCGAACCAGAATGATGATGTCCAAATTGAAAAAAGTGGAAAAACTACCTTCTACAACAACTGAAACAATACTTCCAGATTCATCAGAGAAAAGTGATGAAGGAATCGAACTATAGAGAATTCTAAATTAATACACTATGGTCTGCATTGAATGGGGCAATATCTCTGATGATATTGACATAGAATCTATGTACAAGTGATATCTGATTTTTTCATCCTTAGGATTCATTACCACGGTAACCATTTGACCATCATCATGTACAAAAGAAGTTGCTTCTAATATGCTTCTACTAGATACTGTACTCATTCGTTTAGCTCCAGGTCTGATAAATTTAGAAAAGTGACCGATATAATAGTAACTAGGTGTATAGATTAAATCACCTGTTTGGGTATTGGCATGTATCGGAGCAAAACATAAATTCATTACATGATTTGGTCCACCAGTTTCATCTAAAAGTATGTTCCAATCTGTCCAAGCAACTGTCCCATTATTAAAATCATTAATCATCGAACGACCATAGCGTTCAGCATTTGGCCAATACTGATACTTAGATGAATCAAACCCCTCATTGCATCCTTCAGTAAATACTAGATTTTTCGATGGATAAGACTCATTGACATTGCCTAAATTGGAAAACATGGGATCTCCACCTGTCCAAGTTTCATACCAATGAAATCCGATACCCCAAGCATATTTTGATGCTTCAGGATCATCAAAAATTGTGTTTGCACGATTGACAATCAAATCTCGATTATGGTCCCAAACAATGATTTTTTTGTCACCTAATCCCTCTTTTTCTAGTGTAGGTCCCAAATTATTTTTCAAAAAGTCTCTTTCTTCCTCAGCGGTGTAAATACAAGATTCCCAACGTTGCGTAGCCATAGGTTCGTTTTGAATGGTCAGCCCCCATATCGGAACATTCTCTTTTTCGTATGCTTTAATGAATTTAGCGTAGTACAAAGCCCAAGCATCTCGATACTCTGGCAATAACTTACCTCCACGAAGCATACTGTTGTTACTCTTCATAAATGATGGTGGACTCCAAGGGCTTACATACAATGGCAATTGACCATTAGCCATTGCTATAGCTCGCTTGATTAATGGAATACGGTATTTCTTGTCATGGTCAATAGTAAAGGTTTTTAAAAATTTATCTTTATCTGACACATAGGTATAACTCTCTCTACTAAAATCACAACTGTGAATATGAGTTCGAGCCAATGAATAACCAATGCCATCATCAACACTAAAATATGCTTTTAAAAATTCTTCTTGTTTAGACTTGGGTAAGCACGCAAAAACCTCTGAAGAAGCATCAGTAATAGCCCCACCTATACCGAAAAAGGTTTGAAAGGTTTTGTTAGGATTTACAAAAATGGACACCTCTGTTTCCAAAGGTTGGTTTGCTAGTTTGAAAGTAGGTTTAGAGACTAGTGATAACTTTAAATCTGTATCTTTTGCAGTCGAATAGACCAATACAGTATCTGTATTTTTTACAAAATTTGATTGAACTTGAGATTGTCCAAAAGTATCGACAGTTATAATCCCACATACCATTAGAAGTAATATGAGACTGAAAGTATTATGATTCATAAAAATAGCTTAGTTATACAATACATAGTGCAAATTTAATATTGAAGACCATAGCCATATTTAAAAAGTGGAATATTGGATTCATCCCAAAAATTAGGTCCGTATTTACCCTCAAAGTTTGCAAATGATTTAGGCCATGAATGAGGAAGTTTCCCCGTAAAATTATATTCACCAAATAACACCTCAGCAACTCCATCCCCTTCAGAACCTGGAAGCCATGCGGCAATAAATGCATCTGATTGTTCAATCTGCTGAGATACAATTAAGGGCCTACCAGAAATTAAAATGGTAATTACCTTCGATTCACTATTAACAGAAGAACTGACATAGGCCTGGTGTTTTTTTGATAACGTTAGTTGGTGTTTATTTTCCCCATTAGTAATATCTCCCATAAATTCAGCATAGGGTGTTTCTCCAACAACAACGATAATGACATCAGCATCAGAATGATTGTATTGAGCATATGGATCGTAAACCACCTGTCCCTTTGCTACTTTTTGGATACCCTCTAGAATAGATGTTGCTCTTGAATAATTTTCACTAACTCCTTGCCAAGCGAGTGTCCAACCACCCGATTGCAAACCCACATTATCAGCATGCTCGCCTACTACAACAATTTTTTTACAATCTTTTTTAATTGGTAACACATTACCTTGATGTTTTAGTAAAACAAGGGATTCCCTAACGGCTTGTTTTGCGATTAATCGATGGGAAGATTTACCAATATGTGATACTAGACTAGGATCTGGGAAAGGGTTTTGAAATAAACCTAGCCTAAATTTTTGCCTTAAAATACGTCTAACAGCATCATTAATTCTACTTTGATTAACCTGTCCACTTTTGACGGCACTTTTTAGCCCTGATTGAAATATATTTAAGTCGCCATCTACAGCCATTATTAAATCGACACCTGCATTAATAATCTCATTTTTACCAAAACGTGAATACCCTTTCCAATCAGATACAACAATACCATCAAAACCCATAGCATCCTTGAGCGTATCCATAATTAACTCTTTGTGAGCATGTAAGGGTATACCAGACAATGACGAAAAAGAAACCATGATCGAACCAACTCCTTCTTTTACTGCTTGTTTGTATGGTGGTAACAATCGTTGACTGATCTCTTGCATGGTTAGAGATATTTCGCCACCCTCTTTTCCGTAATCCGTTGAACCATCACCAATAAAGTGCTTTGCTGTGGCCATAACAGTATGTGGTGCTGACAAATCACCTTGATATCCTCTTATAGATGCACTCACAAGCTTTGAGGTCAAATCAGTACTTTCTGAATACGCTTCATAAACACGACCCCATTTTTCATTATATGGAATGGCTATGCAAGGAGAAAACGTCCAATTAAATCCTGTAGCTTGGGTTTCAAGAGCAGTTATCGCTGCTGATTTTTCAATCAACCTTGGATTATGGGTTGCTCCCATTCCGATATTATGTGGGAATATAGTCGCACCATTATATGTGTTCTGTCCATGGATGGCATCGACTGCAAATAATAAAGGAATACCTAATCTTGTCTCCAATGCCTTACTTTGAAGTCTCTTAAACTTTCCCTGCCAGCCCATTGCTCCCTCTCCAGGTGAAGGGCCTTGTGTGTGAATTACAGAGCCAATAAATTTATCAGTAACATCATTTGAATTGATATCGTCAAAATGTCGAACCTGTGTCATTTGACCAATCTTTTCATCAAGAGACATGAGACTTATTATTTGATTAATCTGTACTTCATAAGAAGCTGATGAATCAACTTGAAACTTATCATAAATAGGAATCTGAAAAGGATGTTTATTTTTCCCTATCAACAGGTTAGAAAACATCAATAGAATGGTAAAAAAACATAACCAAACTAACTTTGCATTATAATTCAAACGATTCATAATTTAAGATCTTAGAGATACTTATGGGTTTGTTTTAATTAATCTTTTTGTACATATAGAACCATTCTCTAATCTCAATTTTATAAGATATATTCCTACGGGGTAATCTCTTAACGAAATTTGTTCGTCAAGATATAATGTTTTTGAACAGTCTTTGGAAGCTATTATCTTACCGCTAAAATCACAAATAAATAAATTAATATCTTGTATATGATCTGAGATAAATTGGATATTAAATAAATTCTTGCACGGATTAGGAAATAATGAAACAGATTTTGATTGAGTAATTTTATCTTGTGTACTTAAAGATTTTGCTATGAACTCGACCCAATTTAAATTGAAAGGAGATTGTGTAATCAGAATCCTCATAGTATACCTACCAGCATCTAATTGAACTACTTCACTGGTTGTTTTCCAATTTTGCCAATCCCCAGTTGATGAAAATACAGGGTTACTAATTTGTGATAAAACACCTGCCGTATCTATAAATTGTAATTTCAACGAACCTATTCCAAACTGAGCAGCAGTTCTAAAGTTAATTTGATACTCCCCAGAGGAAGTTACGTTTATTTCATAATCAAGGTAATCATTTGGGTCGAGGTACCCAACATTCATTCCACCGCCAACATCTGAGGTTTCTTCTAACTCAACACCCTCTTGATAGGTAAAGTCTTCTGATTCAATCTTTGTTGGTATTTGGTAAACAAAACTCAGAGTATTTCTGACATTTTTTAAAGAAAATACTTCAAGATCAGACCCATCAGTAGCTTTAAGTTGATTTCCAGAGTATGAAATTTTAATAATATCTGAATAAATAAGGATTTGGTTTAGATTGAAATTAATAATTTTAGAATTATTCGGATCCACAAATGCTGATCTTACCGGAATGATAGAACCGTTCACAGAAATTTGAAAATCATTTAAATTAATTTTATCATCAAAAGATAAATCCTTATTGATATTCATTTGAATATTATACTCGTCTGATGTTTCAGCAGTTAGATATTTTGTAGTCAAATCATTTATACTTATTGAACTTTTTATGAATTCAAAACTATTGACATTAAAACCCGCTCGATCAACATAAAATCTCAGTTTATGATTTCCTTGGTTTAAGATTATGTCAGAAATAGTAGTAGTTTCCCATTTTTGCCAACCACCAGAGGGGTAAACAAATTTAGACTCTGTAATACTTTGATTATCCATAGTAAAATACATACGGCCTCCTGAACCTCCTGATGCTGTTCTTACATTTAAATCATAGACCCCATCGGATTCAATATTAACTTCATACTGAGTCCATTCGTCGCTATTTAAAAAACCAATAGAAAACCCGTTACTGGATAAATCTTCACATTTTTCTATATCTACACCATCATTTCGATACGCCCATCCGTTGTTCCAAGCAGTATATTCTCCAGTTGAAACAGAGTAGTTAGCTTCATCGAAATCACCGTAAGCCATACCTGCTTTACCCAGATCGTAATCGGGTGCATATACCATACCTGGAATCGTATGTATTGAAAAGGGGATGGTTTCATCAGTAAAAGGCTGTCTAAACAAGGCATCAGTTACGTCTTTTTGATATCGACAATTTTCAATTTTCAAGTCCTCAGTTAATTGGAACAATACCTTTTTAGAAAATTCAACAGAGGGCTTTGATCCCCCATTATTCCAGTAATCCAAAAGTATTTGATAACCCTCACTTTTATTGATAGATACAGGTCCTGCAACAGATTCTATCTTTTTTAATGGCCACCACGCCCACCCAATATTATTATCCTCATATAATTTGACAGCACTTTGAAACCACTCATTGGAATTTTCACCTGTTTCTCCAAGATACAGAGGTACGTTATACTTGTTTTTTATTTCTAGGAAACTCCCTATAGATGATTGATCATTGAACGACCAGTACTTGTGTGGAGAATAAACTAAGTTAATATCCCAAGGGGGTGTCAACCCAGTAAAATCATTAGCAAACCAATTCCCTTCGATAAAGATTATGTGTTTTTGATCAACTCTACGAATGCTATCTGTAATTTCTTTGTATAAATTTTTAATTGCAACCCCGCCAGGAAGGTCCCAGTTAGTTTCATTTAATAAATCATAACCGGCAACCCACTGTTCATCAGCATATCTTTGAGCAATTTTTCTCCATAATGCAACCATCTTATCTCTATTATCCTTGCTTTCCCATAAAGATGGTTTCGTTGGGTTATAATCTGATATAGCAGCATCTTTCCCTTGTCCACCTGGAGCTGCATGTAAATCTAAAATAACATACATTTCCTTTTCTTCACACCAATCAATAAGACTATCTAACAATTCGAATCCTATAGTCAGCCATGTTTGTTGTCCTTCTATGGGTTCCTCTTCTACAGGTAATGTAAATAAATTATAGTGCATGGGTACACGCACAGAGTTGAATCCCCAAGATTTTAGTGAATCAATATCAATCTTTGTAACATGGTTTGTTAACCATAAATTATTGAAAGTATCTGTATTTTGTTTACCAATAAGATCTTCTATAGCATCCATTATCTCATATTGAGCATTTGCAAAACCATTCGTTTGTATCATGTAGCCTTCTTTGACCATCCATCCACCGAGTCCCATACCTCTCAGGAGAATGGTATCTTGGTTTTCATTAACAATGGCTTTTCCTTTTGTACTCAAAAAATGTTGGGCATTGGCACCCAATGAAATAAAGAAAAACAGACTAGTTTGCAATAAATATTTCTTAATTTTTATATATATCATTTTATTTCTGAACAATAAATTTCTGTGTTAGGATTTTATTATTAGTTTGAATTGTAATGAAATAAACACCACTTGGATAAGCTATCGTGTTTAATGATAATTTAACTTGATTCGTTGACATCAAAGATTCAAAAATCTTACCTGAGTAATTAACAACTTTTATCTTTTTATCTAACGATATATAATGATTATCAAAGCTTACATTGATATAGTCATTAACCAAAGTAGGTCGAATATTAAATAATTCATTATCCATTTTTAGTTGCCCAATATTTGCTATCATACACAAGCCATCACTGGTACATTTAGCAAAACAAGTTTTGATTATTGTATCACCCTTAACCGAAGGGATAAATCGATCATTAAATGCATCGGGATAAGCACATGATTGACCTTCGATATTTTCCTTACATGACCAATCCCCACAATTTCCATTAAGAAAAGTATAATAACTAAAAAATCCTTTGGCACGTCTTACAGTTACAGTATAAATGCCATCATCTTCTGGATCAATCATGGGATAATCTCCAGCAACACCAAAACCACTACCTCCCGCTAAAAATAATCCTCCCGGATCAACTTCAATTTCAGCAGTATTCAATTCAAATGTAAGATCAACAGAATCAGTAATAATTGTGCAGCTTCCATCATTATCACATGTACTATAGCAAGCTTTTATTATCGTATCAGACATAACTGGAGGTAAGAAACGATCATCAAAATTTTCAGAATCTGAACAAGGTAAGCCAGCTAATTTTTCTTTACATGACCAAACACTACAGTTTCCATTAAGAAAGATAAAAAAGCTCGAAAAGCCCCTTTCTTTTTGAAGTGTAATAGTATATACACCATCACCATCTAAATCTGATAGCCTATTATCTCCAGGTAACCCAAATCCATTTCCACCAGCTATAAATAAGCCTTCTGGGCTAATGCTGGAAAGTGTTGATGTATTCAACTCAAAAGTAATATTCACCTGAGCAATAACAGATGATACCGATAGAATTGATATGCATAATGTTTTTATTATTCTTTTCATTATAATAATAGATTAAATTTTTACAATACTTGCACAGTCACATTATCAATTGAAACGCCAGAAGTACCCAAATTAGCACCGCCACTTCTTATGACAATATAAACATTTTTATCTTCATCAAATTCAAAAGAACCATCCCCACCACCAACGCTACAGGATAAACTTGTTAATGGTCCGTCGAACGGTTCACTACCACACCCATCCCACGTATTCAATCCCAATCGTATTCCACCATCTGTGTAATCAACTCCATCAGAGGGTGTTGTAGATCCAATAAATACCTCAAACCAACAGTCTGTCATTCCGCTACCAGTAACATCCATTTGTATTTGATAAGTCTTATTTGCCTCAACGTTAAATTGTTGATATATTCCTGTTTGTCCCCAACCACCGCCACTCCATGTTGCTTTTCCATCTTGAAATGTGATATCAACACCTGGAGAAATTGATAATAAAGACCAAGAGGAATCATTGTCCATCTTACCATTACTGACCAAATTAGATCCTGTTAAGTCATTATCAATAACTATTGTTTGAGTAGATTCTGCTGTTCCACCTTCGGTGAATATTTTAAATTTTACATCATATTCTCCTTTTAGGTAAAATGTTTTTTGCACTTCTAATCCCTCAGCTGATGTATTATCTCCAAAGTTCCAATGAGAATACCATGTTTCAACACTTGGCGAACTCTTGAATGTTAATAAATTAGGATTGTCAGGATCTAAGGAATAAGTAAATTTTGCATCACTATTGGCAGGAGTAACACTTAATTTGTCATTATCTTCAATACATCCCATAAAGGTTATTATTAATGGTAATATGTAAACTGTGTATCTTTTAAATTTCATGGTATATAATAATTAGTAACCTGGATTTTCAACTAGTTTGGGGTTATTATTTCTTCTGTCTTGACCTATTGGTATGTAATAATGTCTTGAAAAGAAATTCGTTTTTTGTGGCTCTGGTTCAATGATTTCATATGTGAATGTTTCGTTTCCAAAATTGTCCAAATATCTTAAAGATGTTATCCCTTGTGTCATGACACTTAAATCAACCTCTGCTGTTCTCCACCTTCTGACATCCCAATATCTATGATCTTCAAAAGCTAACTCTATTTTTCTCTCATTTCTAATTCTGTTCATAAGATCAGTTCCTGAATAAGTTCCAAAATCTAGATTTTGCTTCAATCCAGCTCTAATACGAATTGGTTCTATAAAAGATCTTGCTTCACCATCCAAACCAAGTTCAATTGCAGCTTCAGCAGCATTTAAGTATATCTCACCTAATCTAAATAATATACAATCTTGACCTGAATAATATTGTTGAATAAGTAACGGACTAGATCCATCTGCAAGATATTTTCTAACATAAACACCTGTTTTTGAAGCATCAGGATGAACACCCATTCCATCCTTCCCTACTCCAGTACCAGCATTGTAATCAATCTCACCATTTCTGACAGTAGCATACCAAGTTTGAATAGGAGATCCCTGAAAGATGTCATTGTTCGTTAGTAAAGTCCCCTTAAACCTTGGATCACGATTATCAAATGGGTTGTCAGGATCATAACCAGAATTTGGCTCACGGGGAAGTAAACCAGAATTTAACATTTCGTAACTATCCATCAATCCTTTGGTTGGTGACATACTTGAGCCCCAATCAACTCGATAACTGTAAGGTGAATTTCTTAAATCATACGAATGTCCTTTATCATATGGTAGCCATACTTTCATGAAAATAGTTTCATCTTCTGTTTCATCAGTAAACAATCTACTATAATTTTCAGCTGGATCAGGATATTGATTAAAAAGTACATATCCACCTTCATTAATTATTTTTTTGGAAGCATCCAATGAAATCTGGAAATATTGAGATGCCTTACCCGACGGAATACCAACGACACCATTTAATTGAACTGTACCATATTTTGCAATCGTTGCTGCATAAAGTGCAGCTCTGGACTCAAGAGCTTTTGCAGCCCATTTCCCAGCTCTACCCTTTTGGCTAGACCATCGATCTGGTAAAAAATCAAATGCTAATTGGACATCCTTAATGACCTGATCATAAACAGCTTCCTCAGAATCTCTGAATGGAAAATACTCATCTTCAGGGGTATTATCTGGATCTTGTGTTTCCAGTATGATAGGCACACCACCGTAACGTTTAGCCATAGCAAAATAGCAATAGGCTCTCAAAAAATATAATTCACCTAGACGATTATCTTTCTCTGTTTTTGATATTACATCCTCACCTAATGGTTCAATATTTTCAATGGAATAATTAATTTTCCAGATATTGTAATATCCCCACCAATCTAATGGCCAATAATTGGTTGATGTACCCCAATTCCCTGGTCGAATAGTATTGTATGCTGGTGTCCATGAGTATGTACTCATAGCTAGATCAGTTAAGGCATCTCGATGAGCTCCATAACCAGCACCACCGCCAAAATCTTTCAAATAATCCCAAGGCATGTTATCGTATATTTTGAATATGTAGGTATCCATCAAATCACGATCACTCCAAACATCCGATTCTGTAATTCGGTCTAGTGGTGGTTGATTCAAAAATTCTTTCTTACAAGAACTAATCACTGAAACTAAAAGTATTATAAATAGTAAGTTGCGTTTCATTTTAAATTTATTTATAGCGTAAGATTGATACCAAATGTGGTTGATTTATTTTGAGGATAGTACCATCCTGTTGATGATTGCATTTGAGGATCAAAGTCTTCATCATAAGTTTTAATAACAAATAGATTGTAGGCTGTTGCAAAAAATCTAATCTCTTTAAAACCGCCATTATTTTTACCAAATTTCGGTAAGGTATAGCTTAAATTAATATTTTTAAATCTCAGATGATTACCACTTCGTTTCCAAAAATCTGAATACCTGAAATTATTATCATTAAAACCACCATCTGAAATTCTAGGATATGTTGCATCTGTATTTTCAGGTGTCCAATAATCCAATTGATATGTGTAGCCATTGAATCCATTTCGAAGTGGACTTTGAGCCTCTCCATCTAAATAAATATCATATCCTGCAGCACCTGTAAGTAGCACAGAGAGTGCAAAATTTTTGTATTGGGCAGATATATTTAATGAAAAATTATAAGCTGGCTTATCGCCATTACCAAATACTTTTTGGTCTTTTACATCAATAACACCATCATTATTTAAGTCTATATACCTAACATCACCTGGTTGAAGGGTAGAATTGTCATTGTTATCTTGAACAGGACTTCCATCGATTTCATCTTGAGATTGGAATAATCCATCAGAAATATATCCTCTACGGAGATTGGTAAATCCACCTGTAACCATCAAATTACCTCTCATAAAATCATCTTCAATAACAGCTTCATCTATAAACTCGATTGTTTCTCTTGAATAAGAAAAATTACTAAACGCTCCGATGGTCCAATTACTATTCAATTTTTTATTAAAATTCAAAGAGGTTTCAAAACCTTCATTAGAATATTCATGTAAATTTTGAGCAGCTAAACCAACACCCAAGGTATTTGGAACGCTACCTGAAGCATATGCTAACACACCCTTTTTATACCTTTTAAAATAATCAATAGAAAATTTTAGCTCTCGATTAAAAAACTCAGCATCTAATCCCACATCATGTGTAGTTACAGTTTCCCATGTTAAATCTTCATTAGCTAACGATGTATTGTCAATGGTTGGAATAGCTGTTTCGTTAATAGCAAAGAAATGGTTGTAAGTAAACCCAGATAGCCATTGGTAAGCTGCTGTACCGTCATATCCTGCAGTTCCTAAAGATGCTCGTAATTTAAGTTGTGGGATTTTTTCTTTGAAATCTTTGAAAAAATCTTCCTCGGATATTCTCCAACCCGCTGAGATAGATGGGAAAAAACCCCATTGATTGTCAGGGGAAAATTTGGAGGATCCATCATATCTAAATGATGATTCAACAAAATATCTAGAAAGATAATCGTAGCTAGCTCTTCCCACTAAACCGAGTCTATTTTCACGATATTCTCCACCATTGGCATCTTTATTTTCGTTAGAACCAGCAAATAATTGATCAATCAAATCCGACTGGTAATCTTGTCTTCTCCCATAAAAATTCTCTCCTTGATTATTTTGTAATTCTCCCAGTAACAATGCCGAAATACTGTGTTTTTTGAACTTTCGATCATAGTTAACAGACTCTTGCAACACATAATGATTGCTATAATTCATACTATGTGTCAAGACAGTTTCACTGAATGAACCTTCTGGACTAGCAACATACTCATCATAATCTCCAGTTAAACGATTCAATGTATACAGTTCATAACTTTTGCCCCAAGTTTTATTATAATAAACATTATTAACCAGCGATGCATATGATTTGAATTTTAATCCATCAATACCTACCTGAGCTGCATCCCATTCTAATGAAAGTTTGGCATCAGTATTATTATTTCTCGAACGAAAATATCCCGCATTAAAATCACGCAAACCCTCTAAAATATGATTGGGACTAAAACTTGGTCGAGCTGGTGTACCATCTGGATAATAGGCGAGGTTGTTTGGCAGTGCCCTACTAAGCTCTCTAAAGATATCATAGACAGAGTAGCCAGGTGCTTCATTAAGTCTTCTCCGGCCAGCTAAATTTAATTGTAACGTGAGATAATCATTCACGTAAGCATTCAAATTTGTTCTTAAATTGTATTGATTATAGTTTAATACATCCTCCTTGTAATTTGATCCTTGATTTAAGAATCCAGCTGAGGCAAAATATTTTATTTTTTGATTACCTCCTGATATGTTTAAATTATGGCGTTGTTGAAAACCATACTTTTTAAACATCAACTCTTTCCAGTTTTCATTAGGATAATTAATGGGATCAGAGCCTGACCTAAATAACTCAATCTCGTCAGAAGTATAAAAAGGAGATTTACCATCATTAACAAGACCCTCGTTAAGCAAGATAGCATAATCTACAGAATTTAAAAAATCTGGATATTGTGTAAATGAGGTTTGGGTAAATTGGTTAGAGTAGTTTAATTCTGGTTTTCCAATGGATCCTTTTCGAGTTGTTATCAAAATAACACCATTACCACCCTGAACACCATATACAGCAGCTGCAGCTGCATCTTTTAATATGGATATATTTTCAATTTCGTTGGGATCTAAATCATCAATATTACCGGGAGATCCATCAACAATAACTAGAGCATTACCAAAATTTCTGATCTCGAAAGAAGAACCACTAAATCCAGGTTCACCGCTTCCTTGACGAACAAATAAACCCGAAGCAAGACCTTCTAGTCCGTTACTTACAGTTGGTACAGGTAATTTTTTTAAAGTTTTAGCATCAATCGTCGAAACAGCAGATGTTATTTTTGATTTTGATTGTTCACCATACCCTATGACCACCGCTTCATCTAAAAACTCTGCAAATTTCATAGCTATATTCACAACTACTTGATTACCTACTTTTATGATTTGAGGGGTATAACCTACATATAAAAATTGCAGAGAGGCTGTATCTGATATCAATGAAATATTATACTGACCATTTTTATCTGTGATGGCACCATTAGTTGTACCTTGTTCTAAAATGGTGACCCCAATAAGTCTCTCTCCTGAGGATGCATCCGAAATTGTTCCACCCACACTTACTTGAGCATTGATTAAAATAGAACTTGTGAGTATGATAATTGCAAAAAATAATAATCTATGCATTTGATTGTATTGCCTTAATTAAATTATGAATACGAATTAAAATAAAAAGGGAATCACTAGATTAAGAATTACTACGACAATACTACTACATCACAAAAAATACACTAGAAATAAATTGAAATTATGCGTTATTGAACGATTTAATATAGTCAGCCAAATCTACAGATTTATCAATACCAAATCTTTTTTTAAGTCGATAACGTCCCTGTTCTACTGCTCTAAGCGAAATATTTAATAATGATGCAATTTCTTTGGAGCTCAAATTCATTCTAATTAATGAGCAGAGTCTAAGATCATTTTTAGTGATTGATGGATGAGCTATAGTAATTAAATTTAAAAAATTATGATTAAATTCATTAAAATATAAATTAAACTCATTCCAATAATTTTCATTTTTTAGTTCATAGTCTAGCTTTCGAAAAAGTGACTTTAAATTCCCATCTGGTTTCTTCTCGTAGTCGATTAGATTTTGTTTCAACTCAATCAGCAACTCATTCTTATGGGCCATTTGAGCAGAAGAAAAAACAAGCTTTGAATTTTTAGATTCTACTTCTGTTGCTAGTTTATCATTTTGTAATTGAAGAATTATGCGTTTTGCTGACGCCTCCCTCCTTTTAACCCAAAACAATAATATGAAGGAAATCAAACCAAGGCCAAATATGAAGACGAGCAATTTAAACCATATAGTTTGCCAATATGGGGGTGCAATGTGAATCTTTATAGATGATATTTTTTCGTTGTATTTAACATTAAAAACGTAATGACCGGGATCCAAATTAGTATAGGTTACACTCGGGTCTCCTGCTGTTATAATTCTCCAATTATCATTAAACCCTTGCATTTTAAAAAGATAATCACCCGTGGGGTTTAAATAATCTATTGCTTTGAAATAAATGGTGAATGATTTATCGGCATAATTCAACCATACATCGCTACTATTCTCAATAGGCTTTTCTAAAATTTGTCTGTTGGACTCGAATTTACCTACGGGAATATTTTTGCCAAAAACTTCTAAATCTGAGAAAATCAGTTGATGGATATTCTCAGTAATTCTATCATTAAGTTGGTTGGGGTGAAGAGAATGCATGCCATAAATGCCTCCAAAATAGAGTTTACCATAATCATCAATGGATATTGAATTTTGATTGAATTGATTAGTGTTTTGAAATGATCTAATGCTAAAATTCAAGAAATCTCTATCATTTTTATTATAACGACAGACCCCTTGAAAAGTTGAAATCCATAAATTATTACTCTTACCTTCTATCATGCTCATCACATGATTATCAATCAAACCACTAGATTTATTGATTCGCTCAAACTTATTATTCCCCAGCCATCTATTTATTCCACCTCCATCTGTTCCAAACCAAATCTCACCATCTGAGTCTTCATATATAGTTTGGATTGCATTATGACTTAATGAAAATGAATCTTCAGAGATGTATTTAAAATGCTCATACACTTGATTTGATTCATCAATTAAATCTAATCCATTATCTAATGAACCAACCCATAATCGACCTATTTTATCCTCATGAACGGTTGTTATATTAAAATCTGAAAAAGAATTCAACTTATTTGATTGAGGAAGATATCTCTCCAGTTTTTTTGAGTTGATATTTAATGTAAACAATCCATCACCTAAAGTTGCGATTAAAAGTTCTTGGGTATTTTTAAGCTCCGTAATACTCCAAACATTTGGTTTCCAATCCATAAAATGTCTGAATTTTTTGCTTTTAATATCATACAAATCCAATCCACCTGCAAAAAAACCCAACCAAATATTGCCTTGACTATCTTGAAATAAAGTTTTAACCTTATTACCGCCTATAGAATTCTTATTACCTGAATTATGAATGAATGGTTTTGTATTAAATTTCTGATTATTAAATTCATACAAACCACTTCCATCTGTACCCACTAGAGCTTGACCATTTTGAGTTTGTAAAACAGACAAGATAGAACGTGCAGGTAATCTTTCATCAACCGACTCTGGTAAATTGTAATCAAATCGTATTTTGCTAGGTTTATATATGTTGACTCCACCATTAAATGTACCAATCCATATATTTCCTGTTCTGTCGCCTAAAAAGCATCGTAATGAATTGCTATTTAATGAAGCAAAAGAATTCGTTTGTTGAGTGTATGAATACATTTTCGAAGTCTGAATGTCAAAAACATTCAGACCTTCACCATCAGTAGCAATATAAATTTGATCATCATTAGACTTAAACAAATCAATGACAGCTTCAGAGTTGATTCTATTCTCACCTTTAAGTGAAGAAAAATGAATATAACTTCTATTCTTTATATTCATTTTATAGAGACCAGAACCTTCAGTTCCTACCCATAGAAAATCATCGTCTAAAAGCAATTTTTTACGAAATCCAACCATATTTGGACTATTGGGAAGCATTTCGTGACTTCTTTCAAACTGTCCATCTTCTTTCAGACAATTTAAACCACCACCTGCAGTAGCTATCCATATCATGCCATTTTTATCTTTAACAATATCAAATACAACATCACTTGATATATGACTATTTTGCGTATTAAAGACAGAAATTTTTTGTTGACTTACATCGTACTTTATCAGGCCTGAGCCGATAGTCGTAATCCAAATTAAACCTAGATCATCCTCATAAAATGATGAAATCTCTGAACTTTCAAATGGTATTGAAAGTGAATCATACCTTAATCTAATAAAACGATCACTCGATACGCTTTTTATTTTAATACCATTATTTTTTGTACCTACCCATAAGTTACCTTTTTTATCTTCAAAAAGTGCAGATACTTGTTCTCCTGAATAATTTTGATTATTGCTAATTGATTCATCTAGCGGATAAAGCTTACAAGTATATCCATCGTACTTATTCAAACCATTTTGAGTACCTATCCAAATATAACCATATCGATCCTGTAAAAGGGAAAATACTGTATTGTGAGAAAGTCCATTTTTAATTGATAGATAGTCAAAACTCAACGCATTAGATGGTTGTTGCCCTAAACATAAATGAACAGCCAACACAAATATCCACGTGTATTTTCTAGGAAGCATGTTATTGATTTCAGGTAGTTACGAAGTAATTCAAAAATATATAATAATTATATAACATTTATATAAGAAAAGGAGAAAAAAGGGGTTAAATAGGGTACAAAACTTGTTCCTTTGTATAAATTATTGTGAATAAAAAAACCCTTGCAAATCTAATGATTGCAAGGGTTTGAAGGCTGTCGGGGTGGCAGGATTCGAACCTGCGACCTCCTGCTCCCAAAGCAGGCGCGATAACCGGGCTACGCTACACCCCGAGGTGTAAGAGTGATCCCACCAGGACTCGAACCTGGAACCTACGGTTTAGAAAACCGTTGCTCTATCCGGTTGAGCTATGGAACCATTTGTATTATTCTTAAGAACAATTCCTACTGGCGGTGGGACCGGGATTCGAACCCGGGGTACCCTTGAGAGGTACGGCAGTTTAGCAAACTACTGGTTTAAGCCACTCACCCACCCCACCAAAAGGAGTGCAAAAATACACTTTTATTATACTCCCAAAATTATTTTAATAAATAATTTTTCTTATCGTTTGTTGGCAAAATTATTTCAGGTTTTTGAATATTATATCTAATCTTGAGACCTACTATAACTTAGTCACAAGTTGGATTATTTTTTACATACCACTCAGTTCATTGTTTTTATAATTGTTGCTGCAACTACAATTGTCCTAGCACTCTACTACCTTACACTATTCAAGGTAAACGCACCAAAACCTATCAAAACCAATTTTAAAGAAGGTATCTCTGTCATTGTTGCCGCAAAAAATGAGCGAGAAAACCTAAACCAAAATCTCCCACATCTTCTCAAACAAGATTATAAAAATTTTGAAATCATAGTCGTTAATGATGGAAGTTTTGATGGTACTAAAAAACTGCTTGATGATATAGCATTAATTCACCAAAATCTGAAAGTGGTTCACTTAGAACTGAAAGAACAATATCAAAAGGGGAAAAAATTTGCTCTTACCATGGGAATTAAAGCAGCAAAAAATGAGCACCTGCTCTTTACTGATGCTGACTGCAAACCAAATTCTACTCTATGGATACAACACATGGCAAACTTATTCACTAAAAATGACATTATTTTAGGTATTGCTCCGCTAAATACTAAATCTAATTTATTAGGCTCTATAATTAGCTATGAAACTTTTCATACAGCCATCCAGTATTTAGGCTATTCCTTACGTGACAAAACCTATATGGGTGTGGGACGAAACCTTGGTTATACCAAAACACTATTTTTTGAAAGCAAAGGTTTTGCTAGTCACCAACATATCATGTCTGGAGACGATGACTTGTTCATTCAAGAAGCCGAAAAAAACAAAAAAGTGGGTATATGTTTTACTCAAGATTCATTAATGTACTCAGATTCACCCTCATCCTTCGGCGAATGGGTCAAACAAAAAGTAAGGCATCTTTCAACCAGCAAAGAATATAAGTTTATCTTTAAGTTGTTATTAGGATTTTATGCTGTTACTCAAATCTTTTGGCTAATTTCGGCAATTAGTTTCCTACTTCTCTATCCAAAATACTGGTTCATGGTTATCGGATTAATTACCCTAAAATGGCTCATTCAATGGATCATATTTGGGAAATTTGCCCTTAAAATTAATGCAAAAAAAATCGCATATGCTCTACCATTCTATGATATCTTATTTACATTGTATCTTATTTTATTTGGAATTATTAAACCATTCATCAAACCAAAAACATGGAATTAATTCGCTACTATTTTCCGAACTTAACAACTGACCAGGATAATAAATTGCATGCCTTAAAAGCACTTTATAATGAATGGAACACAAAGATAAATGTGATTAGTAGAAAAGATATGGATCAATTCTATTGTAATCACGTTCTACACTCATTATCCATAGCTAAGATTTATTCCTTTAAGAAGGGTGAAAATGTACTTGATATTGGTACAGGCGGTGGATTTCCAGGCATTCCATTGGCCATTATTTTTCCTCAAACTAATTTTCATTTGGTCGATTCCATTCGAAAAAAAACTCGCGTTGTTAGAGCTATTGCTGAATCACTTCAACTAGAAAATGTAACCGTTACGAATGATCGTTTTGAGCATATCAAACAAAAGTACAATACTATTATATCTCGGGCTGTAGCCCCAGCCATTAAATTAGTTGATTTAACTAAGGATGCAATGACTTATAACAGCCAACATATCTTTCTTAAAGGAGGTGATTTGAAGATCGAAAAAAATGACTTACTTCTGAAACATAAATTATTCTCTTGGGAAGAAACCGCGTTGAATGATTTTTTTTCAGAAGATTTCTTTGAGACTAAAAAGATTATAAGACTTAATTCTTAAACATAAAAATACGAACTATTTAAGCAAGGTTATAGTCCCTGCCTTTCTATAGTTATTGTTATTGTAATCGCTGTAATTAATTAAGTATAAATAGATTCCTTCTTGTATTCGATTGCCCATATAAGTTGGCAACCATTTTTCGTTAATATCATTGGATTGGTAGAGTTTTTCACCCCAACGGTTATAAATTTCAATTGAAAATTCATTAATGGCAATACCCTTTACTCCAAAACCATCATTTAGATTATCATTGTTTGGCGTAAAGGCATTAGGAACATATACCGTTGG
>JAQWZS010000210.1 GCA_029253325.1 Bacteroidia bacterium | reverse complement strand
TATATTAAAAGATATTTTCCTTTTCTTTTTCGTCAAATTGCAAAGCGAGTCAACCCAAAATAGCTCCATTAGAATTGAATTTGGGTAGCGAGTTATGATTTGGTAAATTCGCATACCTTGGAAAAAGAAATCAGTGGTATTCAGCAAATGGGGATAGGCATCCCTGACGTTCATGAAGCATGGACTTGGTACAGAAATAATTTTAGCATGAACATTCCTGTCTTTGAGGAAGCGGCAACTGCCGAACTCATGCTACCCTACACAGGTGGCAAACCACATGACAGGCATGCAGTACTTGCACTCAATATGCAAGGAGGAGGCGGTTTTGAAATATGGCAATACACCAGTCGAAAACCTCAACCTGCATCATTCCAACCGATGCTAGGTGATCTTGGAATCAACGTTTGTAAGATGAAAACAAGAGATATCCTATCGTCTTACAGAAATTTTGATAAAACCTATCTTCTATCTAAAGAAATTGAAAAAACACCACATGGCACCCCCCATTTTTGGGTCAAAGACCCCTATGGAAATACATTTCAAGTAATAGAATCAGATAACTGGTTTTCTAAAAACTCAAATGACACTGGTGGAGTTTTTGGTGCTATAATTGGGGTAACGGACATTGAAAAATCCATCCAATTTTATAAAAACATACTTGGATATGATACCATTGAATGGCAAGGTGAAGGCAATTTTGATGACCTAACCCCGTTAAACCCAAAGAAACATCAATACAAAAGAGTCATCTTATCGCATAGTAAAAATAGAAAAGGGAGTTTTAGTCAACTACTGGGTGCATCTCAAATAGAACTCATTCAAAACCTCACTGAAACAGGAAAAAATATCTACCAGGAACGATACTGGGGAGATCTTGGATTTATTCACCTCTGTTTTGATGTTGTTGGCATGGAAGCATTACGAGAAGAGTGTAAAGATGCTGGTCATCCATTTACAGTGGATAGTGCCAACTCATTTGACATGGGGGAAGCGGCAGGGCATTTTTCATACATTGAAGACCCTGATGGTACACTAATTGAATTTGTTGAAACACACAAAATACCTATACTGAAAAAAATTGGTTGGTACCTCGACATTCGGAAAAGAGACGCTCTAAAACCTTTACCTCGTTGGATGGTTAAGAGTATGGGATTGAACAAGAAGAAATAATTCAAAATGAAACTTAAATTTACCTATTTAACACTTTTGGTTGGCTTAACATCTGTGCTTTCGATTATTTTCTTGAACTCACAAGAAGACAAGCCCTCATCTACTGAATTGGATAATCACCCAGGTTGGTTCAAACAATACGTGAAGCTAAAAGGAGATGAAAACGGCAAAATACCACACGGCCTAACCATGAAATGGTACAAAGCCGATCAAGACAATCGATTGTTGTATAAAAAGGCAATGAATGACTTGGAAAATATTAAAGAAATTGGTCCATTCAATGTAGGTGGTAGAACACGATCTATATTAATAGACTACAATAATCCCAACAGATACATATGTGCTGGAGTATCCGGTGGCATATGGGTATCAGAAAATAGAGGTGGTTCATGGAAAATTATAGATGACTTCGCTCCAACATTATCTGCTACATGCCTTACGCAAAGCCCTTTCAATCCTTCATTGTTTTATTATGGCACGGGTGAAAGCTACGGAAATAGTGCAGATTTAGGAGGTTTGGGTATTTTTAAATCTGAAAATGGTGCAAAATCATTCGAACACCTAGAACATACCATGACGAGCGATTTTGACCAAGGCATTTGGGATATAGAACACTCGCTTGTTTTGGATAGTACTATCTACGTTGCAACTCATACTAGAGGATTATGGAGAAGTACAGATGCTGGTCAAAATTTCTCAAGAATTTATTCTACATCTACCCAAATAAATGAAATTGAGGTTAGAAACGATAGTACTATCATGATTGCTATGTCTGGAGTGGGTGTTGTTGAAATACATGAAAGAACACTTGAATCAAAAAGGCTCAATGGAGGTGAATGGCCATCTAGCGGGTACACTCGCGTTAGCTTTGATTATTGTCGAGATTTTCCGAAAGTAATGTATGCACAATTGGGTGGAGCAGACCGATTTAGCCTATATGGAATATATAAAACATCAAATGGAGGAAAAACCTGGAAACGTCTTCCAAACCCACCATCGAGTGTTAGCTATGCTCAAGCATGGTACTGTTTTAAAATATCTACCGCACCTGCAGACTCTAACTTCATTACTAGTTTGTGTGTAGACCCCATCTATTCTAGAAATGGTGGTTCATCATGGTTGAATATGGCAGACCCACATGCAGATTATCACGAAGTAAGCTGGATTAATGATAATGAATTTTTAATCGGTAATGATGCAGGTGTAAGTCGTTTCAATAAAAACAACATGTCTCGATACGAGGACTTGAATAATGGTTTAAATATTACACAGTTTTATGCTGGTCATTATTACCCCACTGGCGAATCAATTATTGGTGGGACTCAAGATAACGGAACTCGTTTTAGTAACGAGGGCAATCAAATATTCAGTAATATAAATGGTGGTGATGGTGCATTTTGTGCAGTAAATCAACAGGATGATCGTATCCGATACGTATCTTCTCAATACCTCAATATGAGGAGACAAAGCAATACTGGAATAAGATATATTAGTAGTGGCATTAGAAATGCTGTTGGAGGTAATGATGGGGTATGGTTTATCAATCCATTTGAAATAAATAATTTGGATGGAGACCAAATCTATGTACCAACGAAAAGAGCTACATATCGATCAACTGATGGTGGAAATAGTTGGATTGCATTGACTGCTGATTTGTTAGGAGATTCATATGCTGTTGGATTAAGTAATTCAACCGATCCTATTGCCTATATCGGCGGTACAGCCTCTCGATTATATCGCATAGATAATGCCGCAACTGCTCAGACTAACAGTGAAGTAAGTATGTGGACCATTCAATATCCTGATTTTCTTGGAAGTACCATTGGATGTGTTGAAGTTGATCCAAATAGTGATAGCACTATTTACTGTGGGTTAGTGAATGTCAGAAATAAATCAAGAATATGGAGAATTCGAAATGCAACTTCAGATACCCCAATCTGGGACGACATTAGTGCGAATCTTCCTGAAAGTTTACCGGTAAACTGGATTGAGGTAGATCCTGACATGAGTGAACACATATTAATTGGAACTGACTATGGGCTATACACTTCTCTTAATGCTGGGGCAAGTTGGCAAAAAGAAACACGTCTACCCAATGTACCAATTGACCAAATTCGTTTGAGAAGTAGTGATAGAAAATTATTTATATATACTCACGGCCGTGGTATATGGACTGCAGATTTAACTGACAATCCAGTTGCTAGTGTTCGTAATAAGCATTTGTTTGAGCTAGAAATTTATCCTAATCCAGCTAATGACTACATACGTATAAAAGGCAAATTGGATCAAGTAAATATTTACTCATTATCGGGCATAAAAGTAGCTTCACACAAGCAGAATGTCATCCCAACAGTATCCTTGAAAAACGGTACTTACTTTTTAGAGGTATTTAATGAAAATCAAGTAATTACTAAAAAGATTGTAATCGCTCATCCATAAATTCGATTTAGGAAATAGCCTGAATAATTGCCTCCCGCTTTTTTGACAAATCGTTTTTTACATCTTCCTTCAATCCAAACCATGCGAGTTGATTCCAAAAATATGGCAGCAAGTCAACCAGTCTAAACCAGCATACTCCACCGTATATCGACCCTATTAACAATAGTATAGCCCATAAAGGAGAAAATAGATTAAAAAAAGCAAAAGCAAGTCCCAATACCAGGACCAAGGATAAGACCATTACAAGTCCAACTTTTAGAGAGTCATGAAAAATAATATTCTTGACTCTCTTATCGATAAAGGTCATAGAAAACTTCCATATCAACCACCAAATAGCATAAACAGGTAGACTGAAACCAAATGTAAAAAGTGCAATAAATACAGAAATTGCATCAAACGATCTCCCTCCAACGTTCGCATCATCCACACCTTCTTTTAGAATTGCTTGTTTATAATCTCGAACTTTTGAAGCAGTTTTATCATTAATAGAATTAAGTTTTGCTATCGATAATTTCCATGTATTATATGATTTAAACGTGAAAGGACGATAGTTTTCATTGATTATGACTTCGTGTAAAAATTCTTTTTCTTCGGAATAATCCCCTTTAGTAATTACAATGTTATTTTCTAATGATTCTTGTAATTGATTGGTGATTTTCTCTGCAGCTTTTTTATCATTTTCTTCAATTTCATCTTTAAAATTTTTCACAACAATGGGTTGATCAAAAGAAACATGAATGGTCTGCATCAAAGAACCAAACCTAGAATAATTTAATGCTGTTGGAACAACATGAAGATCAAGATTATAATCACTTCTTTTCATCATATCAATTGCAATATGACCTGTACCCTTTCTTAATCTACGAACACCTTTTTCTGGAAAGGAACTTCCTTCTGAAAAAATAAGTATGGTTTGATTATTTCTGAATAAGTCATATAACTCATCCATTGTTTGACTATTTCCTTTACGTGCTACCTCAGAATTTGCGTCTCTTGCTCTAAAAATAGGCCTCAGACACATGCTCCTTAAAAAGTAATTGGCAATGGGTTTTAAAAAAACATCACCACGGGTGAGCGTATATATTTTTCGACCACTCATATGCTGATAAACGACCCCATCTAAAAAGGAATTTGGATGGTTCCCCGCCAGAAGAACTGGCTTATCTTTCGGGAAATTTTCGAGTCCATCAAAATGAACTTTTCGAACAAATCCACCTAAAGGTAATCTTAGAGAGTTTCTACAAAAATGAAATACCCAGTCTTTTAACATGTTGATTTTTTATGAAATTACGGTCCCACTTTGATCCGTAATTTTTCGACGAATCTTCAATAAATTATCGTGAATCTGTTGTAATACCGTAATATCCTCATCTGATTCAGCAATTTTTAATTTCTCTTGATTTTCCTTCATCAATAAATCAATGTGTTTGAGTTTAAGATAATTTAAATTATCAATCACATGACTTTTATAGTTCTCCTGGTCAGATTTAACAAATTTTTCATAATTATCCTCCCAACCTTTACTCAAGTTATGTCTTACAGAAAGAACCTCCGCAGCAATTTTACTAGACTTTGCATTTCGTATAAAATAAAGTTCATTTAATACTTTATGTTCTTTTAAGTGAGCATATGCATCTCTAAAAATTTGACTAAGATCCTCAGAAATAGGCCAGATTTGTTCTTCTTCAAACTCATTGAAAATGAATTCAGCCACAGTCATTTCTTCACTAAATTCTTTATCTGCATGTAGAATTAATGTTTTCAATAACTCCTCCTCTTGATAGTTTTTATGATCCGCTAAATCAGGTGAATTACTTTGTTTGTAATCGGGCTGGTATTCGAATCCTAGAGGAGGCCCCTCAGAGGTCGCCGATTTATTTTCATGTTGAACTCTCCGTTCTTCTCGGTCTTTTAGTTTGCGATTATTAACACGAAACTTATTAACCTCTGCAATGATTATTCGCTCTGGAATATCTAAATTATTGGATGTCTCTGTAATGAAAGCTGCTCGTTTAAGAGGGTCAGGTAATGCAGCAATGTTTTCTGCTACCAATCGAGCTGCTTCTGCCTTCTGAATTGGATCTGAAGGATTCTTTGCAAGCTTAACCGCTTGAATAAGCTCTACAAAGTTTTTAGATGTGTCGCTTATATGCTGGTAAAATGCAGTACTTCCTCTTTTTTGAATAAAACTATCAGGGTCTTCCTCTGCTGGGAAGAGGACTACCTGAACATTAATATCAGTTGCCAAAAGAGTTTGAACATGTTTCAAACTTGCGTTTACCCCAGCCACATCCCCATCAAAAAGCATAGTGACATTATGGGTAAATCGCTTGATTAATCTAGCTTGTTCCTCGGTAAAGGCTGTACCACTTGCAGCGACAACATTATCAACTCCACTCTGATGAAGACTTACTACGTCCATATATCCTTCAACCAGAAATACTGCATCGTTCTTTCTAATCGATTGTTTGCAAACACTCAGTCCATAGAGCTCTTTCCTTTTTTCGTAAACAACCGTTTCGGGGCTATTAAGATATTTAGGAGCCTTAGTGTCCTTCTTTATAATTCTACCACCAAATCCTAAAACTTTACCCGATACACTAAATATCGGAAAAACTATCCTATCTAGAAACGTGTCTCTGAGATTTGACTCTATGATTCCCTGATCATCATTAATTTTTTTGACCAATCCAGCATCATAAAGTTGTTGAGATGTGTAGCCATTCTTTATTCCTTCTTGTAAAAGATGGTCTCGCTGAGTTCCGCTAAGCCCAATGTAAAATTCATCAATTGTCTGTTGGTTGATCCCCCGTTCTGTCAAATAGGGTTTATATATAACCTTCCCATCCTGACTGGAATTTAATCGCTCATAAAAATGATTTTTAGCAAATTCTAAACACGCATAAACACCTTCTTTAACTCGAGCTTCCTCCTTCAGTTCATCTAAATCAATTTGCCCCTCTTCAATTTCAATATTATACTTTTCGGCTAAAAACTTAATCGCTAAAGGGTAAGATAACCCCTCATGCTGCATAATGAATTGGAAAATATTCCCTCCCTCGCCACAGCTAAAACATTTGAATATCCCCTTGCTTGGAGAAACACTCATACTCGGACTCTTATCATCGTGAAAGGGACAAAGTCCTTTATAGTTAGCTCCAGCTCTTTTGAGGGTAACAAACTCACCAACAACTTCCTCAATGGGAGCTACATCAAAAATTTTATCAATGATTTGTTGTGATATCAATTCACTACAAATGAAATGAATTGCTTTTAAACATGATAATAATGTGGAGAGATATTATCATCCCCACTAAAAAACAAATTATTTACCTTTGAGGCATGAATCTATCCGACAGGATCAAACATCAAGTAGAATCAAATTTTGAAGAACTAGTTGCTACAAGAAGACATTTGCATAGCCACCCAGAATTAAGTTTTAAAGAATTTGAAACTACTAAATTTATTGCTGCTAAATTGAAAACTCTCGGATACGACCTTAAGAAGATAACTGAAACAGGTGGATACATTGATATTGAGGGGCAAAATCCTCAATCCAAGGTTATAGCCTTAAGAGGTGATATTGACGCACTCCCAATTCACGAAAAAACTGGCAAAGATTACGCCTCTATAAATGATGGCGTCATGCATGCTTGTGGTCATGATGTGCACACAACATGTCTGTTAGGAGCAATTCAAATCATTGATGCTCTAAAAAATGAATTTGAAGGAACCATTCGTTGCATCTTTCAACCAGGTGAAGAAAGACTGCCTGGAGGGGCAAGTATCATGATTAAAAATGGTATACTAAAAAACCCAAACGTTGAAAAAATCATGGGGCAGCACGTGATGCCTCTTATTGATGCAGGTAAAGTAGGATTTAGAAGTGGTCTCTACATGGCAAGTGCTGACGAAATTTATATCAAAGTAATTGGCAAAGGAGGACACGGAGCTCATCCTCACCAAAATACTGACCCTGTGTACATAGCTGCTCAAATCATAACACAACTTCAATCAGTAGTAAGCAGACATGCTAAACCGAGTATCCCAAGTGTTCTCAGCATTGGTAAAGTCATTGCCAACGGGGCTACGAACATCATACCAAATGAAGTTTACATGGAAGGTACATTTCGGACCTATGACGAAAATTGGCGTAATAAAGCACATGACTTAATTAAAAAAATTGTCGAAGAGACTGCACTGATGCATGGAGCTAAATGTGAGGTTGAAGTTAGAAAAGGATATCCTTTTCTAAAAAATGATGAAGACTTAACTTCTCAAACTATGAATTGGGCAAAAGAATATCTAGGTAAAGACAACGTTGAGGAATTAGAACTTTGGCCTGCAGGTGAGGATTTCGCCTATTATTCCCAAGAAATTCCCGCTAGTTTTTATCGATTAGGCATTAGAAATCAAAGCAAATTTGACCAGACCATGCTACACACTCCAACCTTTGATATTGATGAAGATGCACTCAAAGTTGGGGCTGGATTGATGGCGTATCTTGCGTTAAGAGAATTATCCCATTAACTTAACAATACCTCAGATTTGCTTTCATGAAAACTCATCAACAAATTTTAGGTCAAGAGGGAGAAGATATTGCAGTAAAATATTTGATTGACAAAGGGTATGTTATTCTCAAACGCAATTACAGAAGTGGTCATGCTGAAATTGACATCATTGCTCAAATTGACAAACAACTTGTCATTGTAGAGGTAAAGACAAGAAATACCTCAAAGTATGGTGACCCAGAGCAAAGCGTTTCTTCAAAAAAACAACTACTATTAACACAAGCAACTGAAGCCTACTTATTTAACCATGATTTAGATTTAACGGTTAGATATGATATCATTTCAATCATAAAAAACCAATATAAAATTGAAGTCACCCATCTTGAGGATGCGTTTTGGCCAGGGCTTTATTAGATTTTAAAGCTTGACAAGCTTCTTACGTATGATTTGATGATCCTCTGAACTAACCGTAATTGTATATAATCCTTTAGACATACTAGATAAATTAATATGGCTCCAGTAGTTAGTAGGTTCAATTTTTTCTTGGATAACACACTTTCCATGAATATCTAAAATAGACAAGTATCCCGTCATCGGTAATTGCATTCTCCAAGTCAACAAATCCCCTACAGGATTATTCATTATTAGATAGTTATCCTTTACCAAATTTGCAGAATGAGCTGTTGTTCTATTAACCTTAAGTTGCATTGAAACAGGCAAATGATCACTCATTCTATATAAGGCATCTAAAACATCCACAGGCACTGAACTATTTGAACCTGAATTTAGATTGGCGTTGAAATGACGGCCATCATTACCCAAGGCTTCATAACTCCCGCTTACATAGCCATAACCTCTTTCATTAGATATAATTTCTTGACCACATAATACAAAATCAAATCGATCGTCTAATCCACCTCCCGAATGACAACTACCACTTACACGAGTACTTTGTGTATGAATAGATGCAAAAGAGCTATTGTTATTCCAAGAACCCGATTTTTTGATTGGGTCTTTAAAACGAATAGATGTATTTGGATCACCTACTAAATTTATAAACCCTTGCTCATTACTTGTATAGGTATTAAAATCCCCAGAAATAATATAGCTATGATTGGACTTATAATTTATAGAATGGTAATCCATAATGGACTCAGTAGCTTTAGCTCTCTCTGAAACATTCGAAGAATTATTGCCCGCTTTTAAATGAGCTACATAAATGGTAAGATAGTTTGTGTCGCCTTGTTCCAATTCAGAAATATCTAAATAATAAAGTGTGTAAACATCTATCTGTCTTACTAATTGAGTCTTATTCAGTGCTCGATCAATTTTATCCTGTTGTATTAATCTAAACTTGTTCTTGTTATAATAAAGCATATTTGACAAGCTTGAATTAGCAGAATAATTGGCTTGTTTATAAAAGTTTCTACCATCTTGGTTTAATGCATTGGTAAGCAATCGATTAGCACCAGTACCCCCATCTCCAACCATTTCATTCACGGTTATGATGTCTGGCATCAAATACCCAACAATGGTTTTCATATAATTATCCTTGTCAGTTGGGCTATTATTACTTGAAGTACAATAATTCGTGATATTTCTATAATTCAACAAATTATAATGCATAAACTGAATTGTATCTGTAATGGTCTGACCCCAACACAAACTGACGCTAAAGATTAATAATACTGTTATTTTCCTCATTCATCTTCGAAGATATGTAATGATAGTTGATCTGTTAAATTTTATCATACTGATCCTTATAATGAATCAATTTAGACACCATATATTTAGCAAATAAACTGCTGATAATCAGAGTATTAAAATACATAAACTTGCTATGCTCAAAAAGTTTTTTTACACAACTTTAAAAATACTTCATTTCATGCTTGACTTATTCCATTAATCGTAGATTTTTGCAGTCAAAGATTTAACTAACAACCATGGAAAATATATTAATTGTTTTAGCTATTCTAGTCATCGGATCAGCACTTGGGGGGACTCAACTACCTAAATTACCTGGAGCTATTCTATCGTTAGGTGCATTATTTCTAGCCCTATTTAACTCTCATGCTCGCGAAAACATGGCGAGTATTTTTTACACCATCCCTGTCCTGCTAGTTGTAGTTGGAGTAATGTCTTACATGGCTGAAAAAAGATTAATGACAGAAGGCGATAATTCGTCCACCATGACAAAACTTCTCGGAGGTTCTATCTTTCAGGTTGTTTTTATAATGGTCTTAACAACGTACTTCTTGTCTACTTTCTTCTTTCCTAATTTCAGTTAGTCTAGATCATTTGCAAGTCCAAGTAATTTGACTTAAAAAATAGAATTGACATGGAACTCACGATTATAATAATAGGCATTCTATTAATCATTACTGGATTTGTGGGCAGCATTGTTCCAGGAATACCTGGTCCACCAATAGCCTATCTCTCGCTAATCATTCTTTTACTTATTGATGAACCCAGAATCCAATTGTCTACAAATCATTATTTTATTTTGATAAGTATTGGCATCGTGACCATTTTATTAACTGTTCTTGATTTCTATCTACCTATTTGGGGTACTAAACAATTTGGTGGCACACCGTCGGGAACTCGTGGGAGCACGTATGGATTAGTTACTGCTGTAATACTTACAATTCTTACCTCAGGATTTGGTGTTTTATTATTAATAATAGGACCATTTGTGGGAGCTTACTTAGGTGAGAAATATGCTGGCAACAATGATGAGGTTGCCTTGAAATCAGGTATAGGTTCTTTCTTAGGGTTCATTAGCGGTACATTTATAAAGCTAATTCTAGTACTAGTTATCACACTATACTTTGCTTCATTATTAATCTAACTTAACTAGATCTGCGATTGTCTTTCCGATACTCAAGGATGACGTAGCTGCAGGACTAGGTGCATTTATAACGTGTATAGCCCTCTTTTCAGTTATGAGTTTAAAATCATCTAAGAGTCCTCCTGTTCTATCACATGCTTGTGCCCGAACACCTGCTGGTGCTTCAACTAAATGTTCCTCTTTTATTTCAGGGATTAATCGCTGAAGAGCCTTTGTGAACGCTTTCTTACTAAAAGATCGATACATTTCACCAAGTCCAGTTTTCCAATATTTGAACATGAC
>JAQWZS010000201.1 GCA_029253325.1 Bacteroidia bacterium | reverse complement strand
CCAACTAGAATATTTTGTTCATCAAAATATATGGTACTTGGCACGATGCTGTTACCATCTTTGGAAACGCAGTAGGGTTTTTGTGTTTTAGAATTAATAGTAGCAATTAGACTATTAGTCGTTCCTAAATCAATGCCTATCACAGCTGATTCTTTTAGTATGGTTCCAGAATTTAGATCAATGGATATTTTTGCCATTGGTACAAAGATATCTAATCTATTTTCAGTGATTTGAAAGAATCCAATATTAACTTTGAACGTATTCGAAAATTAGTGAGTTTAATAGAAGGAAATAATGCAGAGTTAACAGATTATAATGGACCTATTGTCTTTTTTGACGGTATTTGTAATCTTTGTAACCACTCTGTAGATTTTGTTTTAAGACATGAAAAAGGTGACCATCTTCAATTTGCCTCTTTACAGTCTGATTTTGCTATACAACTTTTAAATGGCTTGGATTTTCCGGAGTCTTTAGACAGTATTATTTTCTGGGTTAATGGAATAAACTATTTTGAATCGGATGCAGTGATTGAGATTTCTAAGCATTTAAAATTTCCTTACAACATACTAAAGTATGCGAATTGTGTACCTAAAAAATTAAGAGATTTAGTTTATAGATTTATAGCAAAATACCGTTATAAAATTTTTGGGAAACGTTCAATGTGCCGTTTACCGTCAAAAGAATTAAGCGATAGATTTTTTAACTGATTTTGTTGGCTAACTGGCCACATGCAGCATCAATATCCTTACCTCGACTTCTTCTTACGTTAACAATTATTTTGTTGCGTTCTAGGTATTCTGCAAATCGTTGAATCTTTTCAGTAGAGCTGGATTGGAATTCAGCTAAGTCTATCGGATTATATTCTATTAAATTGACCTTACACTTAATTTGACGTGCAAAGGCAATAAGCTCTTCAGCTTCAAGAGGGTCATCATTAATATCGTTAATGACACAATACTCAAGCGTAATTCTTGTATTAGTTTTATCGTAAAAGTAATTGATGGCCTCAATCAAATCCTCTAATGAATTACTATCATTTATTGGCATGATGGCACTTCTTTTTTCATTGTTTGCAGCATGCAGTGATAAGGCAAGGTTAAATCTAACCTGATCGTCCCCAAGTTTTTTAATCATTTTAGCAATACCTGCGGTTGATAAGGTAATTCGTTGGGGTGACATTCCCAGTCCATCAGGAGAAGTAACTTTTTCAATACCAGCTAAAACATTGGCATAATTTAATAATGGCTCACCCATTCCCATCAGGACAACATTACTTAAATTAATATCATATTCTCGTTCCGCTTCTTTTTTTAAAATAGCAACTTGATCGTAAATTTCATCTTGTCTAAGGTTCCGCTCCCTTTTCATAAACCCAGTAGCACAGAAGGTGCAGCTCAGACTACATCCAACTTGTGATGATATGCAAGCGGTAACTCGACTAGAAGTTGGAATCAATACCCCTTCAATTAAAAACCCGTCATTTAGTTTAAATGCGTACTTTATGGTTCCATCTGAACTTTTTTGTGAGTGAGCAATACTAAGTGTGTGAAAACTGTATTTCTCTTTGAGTTTTTGTCTAAATTCTTTAGAAAGGTTAGTCATTTCATCAAAAGAGCGAGCACTTTTTTGCCACAACCATTCCCATAATTGATTGGCTCTAAACTTTTTTACCCCAAGGTCTTCACATGCTTGAATTAGTTCAATTTTAGAAAGCGACCGAATATCTATCACGAGCTATAATAGAGGTTAGTATGAGATATCATTGATTGTTAAAGTTTTTTCATTGGCTTTTTCACATCGCCCAATGATTTTAGCTTCAACATTGAATTGGTTAGAAATTTTAATAAGTTCTTGGGCAATATTTTCATCACAATATATTTCAAGGCGATGACCCATATTAAAAACTTCAAACATTTCTTTCATAGATGTTTCAGTGGTAGATTGAATCATCTGGAATAGTGGAGGAATTGGCAACAAATCATCTTTAATAATATGCAATGGTTTGTCTAAAAACTTCATAACCTTTGTTTGGGCACCACCTGTACAGTGGATTATCCCGTGAATAGCCTCTTTTAAATTGTTTTTTTTGAAAATTTGATTCAAAATAGGGGCATATGTTCTTGTTGGTGATAAAAGTGCTTGGCCAATATTGACCTCAGTTCCATTAAGATTATCGGTTAATGAAAAAATACCAGAATAGATATAATCCTCATTCGTATTAATATCAAAAGATTCAGGGTATTTAGTATAATAGTCGTGTTTGAGTAAATCATGTCTTCCGGATGTAAGCCCATTGGAGCCCATTCCTGCATTATATGATTTTTCGTAGGTAGCTTGACCATAAGACGAAAACCCTACAATAACGTCAGATGATTTAATATCGACTTCCATAATAGAAGATCTTTGAGGCCTACATGCGACAGTGCTATCAATAATAATTGTTTTAACAAGATCACCAACATCTGCAGTTTCGCCTCCAGTAAATTTGATATCGGTCCCGAATGATCGCATTGTTTCGATACATTCTTCAAATCCATTAATAATTTCTTTTATCACCTCTCCTGGAATGAGGTGCTTATTTCTACCAATAGTATTAGAAAGTAAGAATGGGCCAGTTGCTCCTGTGCAAATTATGTCATCAAGATTCATTACTAAAGCGTCTTGAGCAATGCCTCTCCAAACACTAACATCTCCAGTTTCTTTCCAATACAAGTATGCTAGAGATGACTTTGTACCTGCTCCATCAGCATGCATAATATTACAATAGGAGTCATTATTCCCGATATAGTCTTCAACAATTTTACAGAAAGCGTTGGGGAATATTCCCTTGTCAATGTTGGAGATAGCATGGTGTACATCCTCTTTTTGAGCGGAGACACCTCTCATTTCATATCTACTCACTAGATTTTAAATTTATTTATTCTTCGGTATCTTTCAGCAACCAAAGTTTATTGTCTTTAATCTCAAAATCAACATATTCTTTGTCAAATAAGTTATATCCCAATACAGGTTTTTTAGTATTTGTCATTTTACATTTAACCTTGGTGTAAATTTTGTCATTGATTTTAAGCTCTTTTAGTGTAAATGAAGTTCCATAAATTTTGGTTCCATCAGACAGCTTGATTTTTGTGCCAGAGTCTCTGAAATCTTCAGGACTTAGATTTCCAGTCTTAATTAACTGTTCAACTAATATTTGAGGCATCAATGTTCTTCTATCTTCCCCAGTGTATTGGAATCTAATTTTCTTTCTTCCAACATAACCGTAGAGATTGTATGTCCCTTCAGTTTTAGTGGGAGTTAACGGAAGGAAGTCATATTTAGCTAGGAATTCTTCCTCTGCTTGTTTTACAAGGGTTAGGCTATCTTCAACTGCTTTAGCCCGCATGAAGCTATCAATGTCTCCTTTTGTTTTATCAAGGAATGCTCTTTGTTTTTCTAGCAAATAAGGACTATATATAGATCCTTTTCCATTCAGAGCTTCGTCATTTCTTTGAGAGTAATCTACTCCGATAGATTGAATATCAAAGTTGCAGTTTACAACTTTAACGGTAGTTCTTCTATTTTTTTGATGTTCCTCTTCTGTACAGCTACTTGTAACAGGACCTTCACATGGACAATCGGTTACTAATTGTGATTCTCCATAACCTCTAGCGTCAAGACGGAAAGGATTGATGCCACCCTTTTCAATGAGGTATGATATGGCTGAATCTGCTCTTCTTTGAGATAAGTCTCTATTGTATTCAAAGGATGCTCTACAGTCTGTATGTGAACCTAACTCAACAGCCATTTTAGGATATTTTTTGAGTGTTTTAATCAAATCATCCAAAATAGGTTTAGCATCTGAACGAATAAAGGCTTTTGCTAAATCATAGTAAATAGGTAGCACAAATACGTCGTTACAAGTGTTTTTCAGACAAAAGTCTTTAACATATTGACAATCGAGTGAATTTTCTACCCCAACAGTACTTACATATTGTGGCTTAGCATCGTAATAGTATGCCTGTCTTTTGGAAACAGCAATGGTATATTCTTTGTTGATGCCAATTTTAGTATCGTAATAACCTCGCTCATCTGTTCTTAATCGTATGATTGATGAGTCAACATTGTTGCTAATTTCAATTAGTGCATTTCCAATGGCTGTTCCACTATCGCAGTCAGTAACTTGTCCTTTGAGAGTACACTCAATAGGTTCCATAGTAAATTCAAAAATATCATCTTGGCTTTTGGTACGATTCGATGTGAAGAAGCCAGCTTCTTTTGTATCGTTAAGAATGATACCAAAATCATCACCAGATGAATTTACCGGGCTCTTCATATTGGTAGGAACTGCCCAGTCGGTAGGACCTTCGTCTGTTTTTACAGTATAAAATATATCTAATCCACCAAGTCCAGGGTGTCCTTCAGATGCAAAATAGAGAGAACCATCTTTGTGTACATAAGGGAACATTTCATTGTATTCAGTATTAACATTAGGCCCTAGATTAATAGGTTCACTCCATGTTCTGCCTCGCCTCACAAATGTCACCATCCAAATGTCTTTAGTTTTTTCTAATCCAGCGGTATCTCCATATCCTCCTGGTCTATCGGATGCAAAATACATCACTTTGTCTCTTTTAGCGAGAACGGGATGTCCATAATTCCAGTTATTATTTTCTTCGCCAGAACAGAAACTTAATGGTTCAGGATTCATTTGCCATCCTTTGCCAGATTTTCTTGCCTCGTATATTTTACATTTAGGTTCTTTGCCCGATTCTCCATTGCATTGGGTAAAATACATTTTAGACATTCGGCTGTTAAAAGTAACAGTCCCATCATTGTATTTTGTGTTTAACCCTTCAACTAATACTGCTTCACTCCATTTTTCAGACTTACCACGACTTTTACCTTTTTTTATTTGCCACACATCAGAGTGTGATCTTAAAGTTCTGTCGTAGGGACTTTTAGAAACTCCACCTTCTCGATCAGAGGTGAACATTATAGATTTCTTTTTCCGATCAGCCCATACTGGAGAAAAATCATCTGATGCTCTATCATTAGCTGGTTTAAAAGGAGTTATGGTATATCTAGTTTTTTCTTCTTTCCATTTAAGTGCAGATTCACATCCTTTAATCATTGCTTCAACACGTTCATCTGAAGGCATTTCTTTTTGATAAGATTTGAAATTTTCAATGGCATCCTCGTATTGATTGAGTTGCTTATACATTTGTGCAACTCGGTAAGTAACTAATGGGTCTTTGGCACCATATTTCTTGGCTTTTACATATAGTTTGAGTGCCTTCTTAGGTTGATGATTATATCTGTAGCTTTCTGCTCCTCTATATGCTGCACTTTGACGAATATCTTTGGTAAGTTTGGTATTGCTTGCCAATTGGTCATACATATCTGCTGAAATAGCATAGTTTTTAAGTTGCATTGCTTCATCAGCTTTTTTCATAGATATCGACTTACAACCGGCTAGAAGTATAATTATACCAACTGGGAAGATTATCTTAATGGTGTTCAATAATGGGTTATTCATATTGTGTTAAGAACGTCAAAAATCAAAAAATATACGCCCAAAAACAAATAAAATAAATATATAATTCTAATTTACATCCTCTTCACACAATTAAGAGGATGTAAATCAGGGTTTGATTAAATAAATTATCGTAAGAAAAGCAGTTCTCTATACTTAGGTAGTTGCCAAATTTTGTCATCTACCAATTGTTCAAGTTTATCCATATGGTAGCGAATATCATCGAATGATTCTTTAACATCAAAATGGTAAGATATTGCTTGTTTTTCAGTATCTTGGAGATTGTTCGCCTTTTTTCTTGATTCCACCATTTTATCAGTCTTCGTTTTTACCATATCAATGTGTTCTGCAATGGCCTGAACGAGTTCTTTTTGTGCTTTACCAACTTTTATTCCTGCTTCTTTAAGTGTTCTAATGTTAGTGGCAACTACAGTTAGATATTCAATTGCTGGAGGTAGAACATAAGAGTATGCTATTTCCCCAAGAACCCTGCCTTCAATTTGGATTTTTTTCATGTAATCTTCCAACATTATTTCGTATCTGGCATGAAGTTCCTCTTTAGTGAAGATACCATTTTTAACGAAAGTATCTATCGCTTGTTTACTGATATATGCTTTGAGTGATTCTGGTGTGTTTTTTATGTTACTTAGCCCTCTCTTTTTCGCTTCTTTCGCCCATTCTTCACTGTAATTATTCCCTTCAAAAAGTATATTTTGAGCATCTTTTAAAACTTTTTTGAGTTCTAGAACGATAGTCTTTTTAAGGTCTTTTCCCTTTGTCACACCTGCATCAACATTTGCTTTAAACTGAATCAATTGATTAGCGACTGCAGTGTTGAGAGCTGTCATGGGTTGTGCAGAATTTGTAGATGAACCTACTGCTCTTAATTCGAATTTATTACCTGTAAATGCGAATGGAGAAGTTCTGTTTCTATCAGTATTATCTCTTAATATTTCTGGAATTTTATCAATATTGATTGATTTTTTTTCGTCGGTATCCTCTGCAGTCGAGTCTTTCAAGAAAGCATTTAATACTTGTGTTAGTTTTGATCCAATAAATGCAGAAATAATTGCTGGTGGTGCTTCATTAGCTCCAAGTCTGTGATCATTAGATGCTGAAGCAATACTTGCTCGAATTATATCAGAATTATCATGTAATGCTTTTATCGTATTTATAAAAATAGTCAAGAAAAGTAAATTTGAGTTAGGATCAGACCCTGGAGATAACAGATTAACCCCTGTATTTGTAATTAGCGACCAGTTGTTGTGTTTTCCTGATCCATTAATCCCAGCAAAAGGCTTTTCGTGTAATAATACTCTGAAATGGTGACGTTTTGCAACCTCATCCATTAGATCCATTAAAAGTTGGTTGTGATCAACTGCAAGATTTACATCTTCAAACATTGGAGCACATTCGTATTGTCCTGGAGCAACTTCATTATGCCTTGTCTTTAAGGGTATTCCAATTTTTGCTGCTTCTACCTCTAAGTCGTACATGTAGTTAAAGACTCTGTCAGGAATAGATCCGAAGTAATGATCATCCATTTGTTGTCCTTTTGCTGGAGCATGCCCAACTAGTGTTCTACCACACATAACCAAATCTGGTCTGGCTTGATACATGGCTTCATCTACTAAAAAGTATTCCTGCTCAATTCCCAAAGAAGCTGTGCATGATGAAACTTTCTTTAGAAAATATTTACAAATATCAGTTGCTGCTTTATCTACCAAATTAAGAGATTTTAGCAATGGGGCTTTATAGTCTAATGCTTCACCATTATAAGAAACAAAAACTGTTGGAATACAAAGTGTTTTTCCAGCAGTATTCTCATATATAAAGGCTGGAGAAGAAGGGTCCCAAGCCGTGTATCCTCTCGCTTCAAAAGTATTCCTTAGTCCACCACTCGGTAAGCTAGATGCGTCAGGTTCTTGTTGAACCAATGCTCCTGCTGTAAATTTCTCAACGGCTTTACCGTTTTCAGGCTCAAAAAATGAATCGTGCTTTTCTGCAGTAGAACCAGTAAGTGGTTGAAACCAATGTGTGTAGTGTGTTGCTCCTTTACTCAAAGCCCATCGTTTCATTCCTGAAGCTACGTGCTCAGCCATTTTTCTATTGATGGTTTTTCCATTTTTGATAGAATTACTAACCGATTCATAAGCTTCTCTGCTGAGAAAGTCTCGCATTGCAGAATCGTCAAATACATTGCTATTAAAAAGTTCAGTGAAGGAAACAGACTTATCTTTTGCGATAAAGTTTTTTCTTGTAGAAACAGTTTTTAGTGATTCAAACCTCATTTTAAGTATATTTTATGGTGCAAAAATATTTTATTACCACAAAAACAGCAAAAACAAGACCTTTTTGTTAATAAATTTTTAAAAACTAAAATTTATCCCATTTTTAGCTTTTCAGCATTTTCGGCTAATTTCAATGATTCAATAATTTCGCCAATATCTCCATTCATTACCCCGTTTAGATTATATAAGGTGAGATTTATTCGGTGATCTGTTACTCTTCCTTGCGGATAGTTATAAGTACGAATTTTTGCACTTCTATCACCAGTTGACACCATAGTCTTTCTTTGAGCAGCAATATCGCCATTGCGTTTGACAAGCTCTAAATCATACAATTTTGAACGCAACATGTCCATTGCGATCTCGCGATTGGCTAACTGTGACCTTGCTTGTGAGCAAACTACAACAATTCCAGACGGTTTATGGGTCAATTGAACCTTTGTTTCAACTTTGTTTACGTTTTGACCACCAGCACCTCCAGATCGCGATGTTTGAAGAGATATGTCAGCGGGGTTTATTTTTAAATCAATTTCTTCAACCTCAGGTAGAACTGCTACTGTTGCGGCAGATGTATGGACTCTACCTTGAGTCTCTGTCTCAGGAACTCGTTGGACTCGGTGTACACCAGCCTCAAATTTTAAGGTACCAAAAATTTCATTTCCTTCTACTTTAATAATAATTTCTTTGAATCCACCAGATGTCCCCTCTGTTGCTTCAATAGTTTCATGTTTCCATCCTTGTGAATCAAAAAATCGCGTATACATTCGAAATAGGTCGCCTGCAAAAATGCTAGCCTCATCGCCTCCAGTTCCAGCACGTATCTCAACCATTGCATTTTTATCATCTTCTGGATCTTTTGGCACTAAAAGTAATTTAATTTCTTCCTCTAATGGCTCTTGCTTAGCAGTTAACTCCTCAAGTTCCTCGCGAGCCATTTCTTTCATTTCAGAATCCTCGCTATTTGCTATAATTTCTCTGGCCTCCGATAAGTTTCCGATTAAATTTTTGTATTCAAAGTAGCGTTCTACAATTTGTTTCAGGTCACTGTATTCCTTATTAAGTTTGGTAAACTGTTTGATGTCAGATGCCACTTCCGGACTGCTTAATAGTAGTTCTACCTCTTTAAATCTAGCATGTATTCCTTCTAATGTTTCAAGCATGAATCGCAAATGTATTTATAATGACTGGGCTAATCAACTGAAACTATTTTATGGACGTTTCAATGAGATGATTTTATTGTTGTAATAGTAATAAAGGTTGTCTTTGTCAATGGCTAACCTAGCTTCGCTAGGAATATAGGTGTTTATATTTATGGGTGTTCTTAGTAGTTTATTGTACTTAATAACTGTTCCCTTTTGATTGTAATACAAGCTTTCAGTGCTACTCATTATGGAAGAAAAACTTTGGGTATGGTAAGTCTTATCTAGAGTAGTATAAATATCAAATGTAAAAACTCCAATTGTTGAGTCTGCAACATGGACTTGTCCGTTAAGTTCCCAAACTTTATATGGATTAATTTGCTTTGTACTGATTGAATTTAAGTAGTTGGATTCAGCTAGTATCTCCCCTGTTTTGCTGATTTTTAATAATTTATTTTCAGACATGTCAATCAGCCAAATATGGTTATCGTATGATCTTGATACGCAAGCAACATTGTTCATTTGAAAGTCATTCAATCGAACTTCACCTCTTATATTGAGCATATTGTCAAAAAATACAAGAATGTTTTGATCTTTATAGAATACATAAATTTCAAACGGATTAGAGCAATCGATGCTAGCAATATTCCCGTATGATTTGTTGTTTACATTAGTTATTAATTTGTTATTGGGACCATATTTGTACAACGTCATTAAATCATCTGAAATATACTTATTGCCTTTAGCATCAATACTCACACAAGAAATATTTTTTAAGTTTTTTAAGATGAGGGTATCTTGACCTTTAACTTTTAGTACACCTAAAATACTAAGGGTTAAAATTATGTAATTTAACTTTATGATTTTCAAATGTTGCATATGTATAGTGGGTTACCCAGTCGCCAAGATTAATCATTTTGGTGGAATTATTAATTGAGTGCTCCAATGGTTTGTGTCTATGACCAAAAATAAAGAAATCAATTGAGTTTGTCTTTGAATATTCGTTGGCAAATAGAATCTGATACTCTTTTTCTAAGGGAATTTCAATTTGATCCAATTGACTGTTTTTCTTTCTGCTTTTTCTGCTTAAGTAATTTGCAAATCCTACTCCTAAATTGGGGTGCAAACGACGAAACAACCATATAGCTATTTGACTTCTAAAAATCTTACGAATAAAATTATAGCCTCTTTCTTCTTTCCACAATGCATCTCCATGATGTATATAAAAAATTTTACCATCAATTTCACCTATCCATTCTTCGTCAATAACTTTAAGACCGATTTCTTTTTCTAGATAATCAAATGTCCACATGTCATGGTTCCCTTTAAAAAAGTAGATTGGAATCCCCGCATCAGTCATTGAAGCAAGTTTTCCGAGCAATCTATTAAAGTATTTGGGCACTGTAGTTTTATATTCAAACCAAAAATCAAATATGTCTCCCAACAGAAAGAGCGTTTCACAATCTTGTTCGATAGATTCTAGCCATTGAACAATTTTTTTTTCACGTACTAATGATGAGGTGTAATCAGGGGTTCCTAAATGGAAGTCAGAAGCGAAATATGTCTTGCCCATTATCTATACAAAAATAGCCATTAATGAGCTTCTAACCAGTTCTCGCCATTTCCTGCCTCAGCAATAACTGGAACTCCAAGCGGCATAGCAACCTCCATTTCATGTTTTATAATTGATCTAATTTTATCTAACTCCTCTTTTGGGACATCAAATAATAATTCGTCATGAACTTGAAGTATCATTTTAGCTTTAGTATCTATTGTTGACAAACGTCTATGAATATTAATCATTGCAAGTTTTATCATGTCTGCAGCACTCCCCTGAATAGGAGCATTTATAGCATTTCTTTCTGCAAATCCAACGACAGTTTGATTATTAGAATTTATATCTGGGATGAATCGTTTTCTGCCCATTATTGTCTTTACAAAACCTTTTTCTCTACAGAAATTGATGGTATCATCCATATATTTCTTTACGCCACTAAATTGTTCAAAATATGCATCTATTAAGTCTTTTGCCTCTGTTCGAGAAATTTTCAAATTTTGTGCTAAGCCAAAAGCACCTTGGCCATATATGAGACCAAAGTTCACACTTTTAGCTTTGTAGCGTTGTTCTTTGGTTACATCTTCTATGCTTACCCCAAAAACTTTTGAGGCGGTTGCTGTATGAATGTCCATGCCGTTGTTAAAGGCCTCAATCATTCCTTTATCCTCAGCAATAGAAGCTACAATTCTTAATTCTATTTGGGAATAATCAACGGCAAGTAATGTGTGGTTTTTGTCGCGTGGTACGAAAGCCTTCCTTATTTCTTTGCCCAAGTCAGTTCTTATTGGGATGTTTTGTAGGTTGGGATTTGTGCTACTCAACCGACCGGTAGCAGCCACAGCTTGAGAAAAAATGTGTATGCACTCTTCCAGTTTGTGGGTGAATTAATTTGGGTAATGCATCCACAT
>JAQWZS010000196.1 GCA_029253325.1 Bacteroidia bacterium | reverse complement strand
AGTTATGACAATAGTGGGCTCTTAGTTGGAGAAAAATCGTTGGATATAACCGGGGTACTCATCAGCTTAGACTGCACAGAAGAAATTGTTTCAGAAGCAATTAATGAAAAATGCAATTTGATCATAGCTCATCATCCAATCATTTTTGGGGGTATGAAAAGATTTAATAATGCAAATTATGTACAAAGAACAATTCAAAAAGCAATCAAGAATGATATTGCTATTTATGCAATACATACCAATTTGGACAACGTTTTTAAAAATGGAGTGAATGAAAGAATTGCTGAAAGATTAGGTCTAATTAATACGCGTATCTTGAGGCCTAAATCCAATACACTCTTAAAACTGGCAACTTACTGTCCAAAGGATAATCGTGACACTATTCTAGATGCACTATTCGCTGTGGGAGCTGGTCATATTGGAAATTATAGTAATTGTTCTTTCTCTACAAGTGGCATAGGCACTTTTAAACCTTTGGCGGGGAGTAATCCTGCAATAGGTTCAGTTGGCAATCAATCTTCCGAGGAAGAAGTGAAAATTGAAGTTGTTGTTCCATATGATTTGCAAAATCAAGTAATTAATCAGCTATTGTCTATTCATCCATATGAGGAAGTGGCTTATGAATGGTACCCAATTTTGAATTCCAACCAATTAGTTGGTGCTGGTATTGTAGGAGATTTTCCAAATCCAATCTCAGACTTAGACTTTTTGGCTCTGCTCAAAAAGACCATGGAATTAGAAGTAATTAAATATACGCCTATTGCAAAAAATATTCAGCGAGTATCCATTTGTGGGGGCTCTGGACAGTTTTTGATAGAGGATGCTAAACGCTCAAATTCAGATGCTTACATAACATCAGACATTAAATACCACGAATTTTTTGATGCAGAAAATCAGCTGATGATTTGCGATATTGGGCACTACGAGAGCGAAAAGTACACCATTGATTTATTATATGATATTTTGAGGGAAAAATTTAGTACCTTTGCAATCCTTAAAACGAGGATAGATACTAATCCAGTTAAATATTTTCAATAAAAATGGCAGTAAAAACAATAGCACAAAAACTTGAACAACTTTATAAACTTCAATCCATTGATACAAGACTTGATCAATTAAGAGCTATTCGTGGTGAGTTGCCAATGGAAGTTTCGGATCTAGAGGATGAGCTTATTGGATTAAATACTCGTTTAGCAAATTTCGAAACAGAAATAGAGACCTTTAATTCTCAAATATTTGCCAATAGAGAGCAAATCAAAACTTCGACTGAGTTAATCAGAAAGTACAAAGGCCAACTAGATAATGTAAAAAACAACCGTGAGTTTGATGCTCTTAACAAAGAGATTGAGATCCAAGATTTGACTATTCAGGCAGCAGAGAAAAAAATAGGGGAGGCTGAAAAATCAATCACGCTCAAACAAGAGTTAATCAAAGAAGTTCAATCTATTTTGGATGAAAGAGAAAAAGATCTTGAAACTAAAAAGAATGAGCTTAAAGAAATTACCGAAGAGACACAAAAAGAGGAAGTCTCTATTCAAGAGGAGCGAGAGAAAGCAACCCAAACAATTGATGCTAAAATCTTTAAGGCTTATGACCGTATCAGAAACAACTTCAGGAATGGGATTGCCGTAGCTCCGATTCTAAGAGGTGCATGTGGCGGATGTTTTGCTAAAGTGCCACCTCAATTGCAGTCTGATATTAGACAATCTAAAAAAATTGTAATTTGCGAGGCCTGCGGTCGTATTCAAATTGATGCTCGAATGGCAGGTATCGAAGACCATGTCGAAGAAGAATCGCCAAAGCCAAAAAGAAGAGCTGTTCGTAAGAAAAAGTAACAGCACTCGAGGACTTACCCTCACGTTAATTTTATTATTCTATTTATCTGGCTTATCAGCTAACTATTTCAAAATAGACAGTTCTTTACAGGTAATTCAAAAAGAAAATATCAAACTTCGTCTTGAATTTGCCAAAGAAAATTTACTACAACAAAAAGACTCAAATCCTCGTAATAGTGCAGTAGAATATTTGCTGCATTTTAATGCTTATCTAAAAGTGTTTATTGCAGAGGATCAACATTTTTATAAAGACTATGTGCATGCTAAAAATAGTGCTCTTAATCATTATAATCAGCTTCCAGACTCTTCACCGTTTAAAAAATTTGCCCAATCTGAAATTCATTTTTATTCAGCCACTTTACTAGCACGGCAAGGGGAATATTATAACTCCGCTTTGGAAGTTAGAAAGGCATGGAACCTTATTGAAGAAAATCATCAGCTTTTTCCCAATTTCCTTCCCAATAATAAAACACGTGGAGTCCTTAAAATCTACCTGTCTACGATTCCTGAAAATTATGATTGGATTATTCGTATTCTTGGGTTTGAAGGAGATTTAAATCATGGTCTACGTTTGTTGCAAACATTGAGTCAGCATGAATCAGATAAAAATTACCTTAGTCCGATAGCACAAGAGGCATCCTATTTATATTCTTTTTCCCTACTTCATGCTGCTAAAAACCCAGTTCGATCTTGGAATGTAATGCTTAAATGTACGCAAGATTATAAAGAAAATTTATTGAGTAACTACTTTAGGAGCTCCATGGCCTTAAAACTCAATAAAAATAATATAGCATTTAAGACATTGATAAGTCGACCTTATGGATCAGCCTATGAACCATTTCACTTGTTGTCGTATTATTTGGGTGTATCTAAATTGCATCAGGGAGATTCATCTGCTATCATCGACTTGAAATATTTCATCGATCATTATAGAGGAAAAAGTTTTCTGAAAAGTGCCTATCAAAAAATTAGCTGGTTTTATATTCTTAGAGGAGATTATCATAAAGCTGATTTATATAAGAAAAAAATTAATTACATAGGCAAGGCCAACAATAATGAAGATAAGCAAGCTTCTCGTTATGTAAATAAAGAAAACCCGCATCCAGTTATTCTTAAATCCAGACTGCTATATGATGGAGGATATTACAAAAAGGCATATGATTTACTTCATGGATTTAAGGTTAGACAATTAACCTCTTCCAATGATAAAGCAGAATTTTGCTACCGAAAAGGCAGAGTTCTTGAAAAATTAGGGTACAAAGACAGAGCTTTAATTATGTATGAAGCTTGTTCGCTCTATGCGGTTAAAAGCAAGGAATATTACGGGGCATATGCTTGCTTGTATTTAGGAGATCTTTATGCTAAAGATAACAACATTGAATTAGCAACAAAATTCTATAATCGGGCATTGTCATTCTCTAATAACACAGAATATGTTGACACCATAAATAGTCGTGCAAAGGCAGGTTTGAAAAAACTTCGGGAATAGCTTGGATTTTCTTCTCTAAATCAAGTCTTTACATGAATTAATTCAGATTATTTTTGCATACTTATTCAAAAAAATGAGCGATAGACCAGTAAGAGTGCGTTTTGCACCAAGTCCAACAGGACCACTTCATATAGGCGGTGTAAGAACAGCCCTTTACAATTATCTTTTTGCTAAAAAGCATAAAGGAACATTTATTCTAAGAATTGAAGATACAGATCAAAAAAGATTCGTTGAGGGTGCAGAAGAATATATCAATCAAAGTTTAGAATGGTTGGGTATAAACATTGACGAGGGAGTTGTTCAGGGTGGGCCACTAGGACCTTATAAACAAAGTGAGCGAATGGATAAATATGCGGCCTATGCTCAACAACTGGTAAAAGATGGCCATGCTTATTATGCATTTGATACTCCAGAAGAACTTAACGAAATGAGGTCTAAACTTGAGGCAAGCAGTATGAGTGCTAAGTACGATTCAACATCTCGTATGAGCATGAAAAACTCACTTACGCTTAGTGAGGATGAAGTCAATGAAAGGTTGGAACGAGGAGATGCTTATATCATTAGAATTAAGTTGCCTCGAAATGAAGAAATACGTTTTCATGATGTAATAAGAGGATGGATTGTATTCAATAGCAGTCAATTAGATGATAAAGTTCTTTTAAAAGAAGACGGTCTTCCTACC
>JAQWZS010000189.1 GCA_029253325.1 Bacteroidia bacterium | reverse complement strand
TTCTGCATGATGAGCGTAATTTCCTCAATAAATCCAATATCATCAGCTTGAGATATTGAAACATTCATATTTGCATTCCAAGCTCGATTTAAACCATCGGGATAACATACCACAAAGTTGTTTTCTTCTGCTATTTCGTTGAATCCCGAAAAGTCCATAATACCTTTTCCGTCTTGAGTTAGTCCATGAAGAACAATAAGGAGTGGCACGGACTCAGACTCACTCCAAGTGGATGGAGTGTAATAAATAAAACTTCGTTTTATATCATTATGAGTGATCTCTTGGGTGATTTGTGCGTATGAAAAAATACACATGAAAAGTAAAAGGATTGTTATAATTTTTCTCATGCTAATTTAAATAAGTTTGCCTTATCATTTATACGACAGAGGCCAGTGATTAAATTATTTTTCGTCATCTTTCAAGATTTCTTTTGCTCTTTCTAAATCCGATTCTTTGACGTTCAATTCAGCTTCGCCAAAATTAAGATATGATGAATCTATTTTATTGATAATCACGGATTGAATTCCATTTTCAGACAACCTCCCTTCAATTATATTTAATTGATAAGATTTATTTGACGTAATAAGTGTTACCCATTTTTCTAGATTCATTCTCTATTTAACCAATGGTTAGGTACACCACGAACATAATTAAAGTTTTTCAAACAGTCTTTTTAGGGATTATTCAATTCTACGATAACCTCATTTCGACGGTTGTAGGTTTCGTAAGGAGCGTTATAACCAAGAAAGTAAAATTTTTGAGTGTAGGATATTTTATTAGACTCCAATGCTTCAATTAATTTGCTTTTGTAGCGATTGATTTTTTCTTGATCAGCCCATCCGCCAAAAGTGATTGCAGCTACAGTTTTTGCTGGCTCTTCTTGAAATTTTATCTGCTTTGAGTTTGGTTCAGGAAGGGACTCTTTATTTTTTTCAGGCACCATAAACATCATTGTCATGGAGTCCTCCAAAGACATAGCGACAGGAGACGTCATGGCTATTTTTTCGTTGGTTTTATTGTTGCCAAAAATGTAACCTGCTAGAATAGAAAAACCATTTCCAGAAGCATTTTTATATTGATTAGTTGGAAGAGTTACCGATGTGAAAAGTCTTGATTCGTATTTACGAATTTCAAATTGGTCATATTTTTTTACGACAACATATGGGTAGGTTTCTATATCTTTTTGAGTTTTAAGTGCAAAAAGCTGTACGATTACAAAAACCAATACGAGAGTTCCAAGAATTGAAATAACTATTTTCATACAATACTAACAAATTCAAGTATGTAATAGTTCTTTTTAAGCCAGCAGGTTATTTCGAACCTATAAGCTCGATGTCAAATTGGATGGCATCATTAATAAAACGATCAGCTAAATTTTTTAAGATACCGCTACTTTTATAGGTTATTCCCCATAACGTTCGATCAATAGAGAATGACGAATTTGCAGTGATTCTCCCATTAGCTTGGTAGAGTGAATAGGGAATAGTAATCGACTTGGTAATATTCTTAATTTTTAGATTTGCTTTCAGACTATCTGATGTTGAAGAAAATATTTCTAACGTGGCTTCTGGGTAATTATTTGTCTCGAAGAAATCGTCATTGGTGAGGTGTTTCTTTAGTTTGCCTTTCCCCTTTTCGCTCATGTCTTCATCTGTTACTATAATGGAATTCATGTCGATGACAAACTTGCCGCCGGCGATAGCACCGTTGTTTATGTTAATTACCCCTTCTTTGACGTTTATTAATCCTACATGGATGTCTCCTGTTGATTTACTTCCTTTCCAGTAGACACTACTAGAGTCGGTATTAATAAAATAGCTGTTTCCTTCAAGGGTTATTTTATGAGCTTGTTCTGCTTCTGAGGTGTTGGTTGTGGAGGTTGGATTGCTACAAGCTACAATCGATGCTATTAAAATAAATAAGTATAATAAATTTCTCATAATGACTATTTGGGTAGATAACGCAGGACTCCCCAATCGGTTTTATAAAATTTATAAAAAGATATTAGGAATCAACTCAGTGGAATCAACTCAGTGGAATCAAATTTAGTGGGCCATACTGGACTCGAACCAGTGACTTCTACCCTGTCAAGGTAACACTCTAAACCAACTGAGTTAATGGCCCTGAATTATACTACAAATTTAAACATTAATCTGTTCAAATAAGTTGTGTGCATGGGCTGTATTAACCTTTGTTTTTATTTGCCATATCTTTTGGGAATCTACTAAAGTTCCCCATGCCATCCATATCTGTGGGGTCAGATAAATTGGCATAATTATTTGTCTCTTCTTGTTTTTTGTTACCATAGCTTATACTCCACGCCATGAAGCAACAATATGCCCCAAAAAGTATAAACCCAATAATATACATTACTACATTCATGATCTTCTTCTTTGTCTGATAGCTATTGCAAATAATAAAATTGTACCGGGCCAATGAGCTGAATATTGGGCCTCTTCAGTATTCCCTGTTAAGCCTAATCCAACCGAATAAACCAAGCATATAAATGCAATAATAATTGGGTACCATTTTGCTATAAAATCTTTTGTTTGTGACATAATTTTAAAATATTTTTATTCACAATATAAGCAAATTAACTTAAGTGAAAATTAACTCATTTGATTGTAGACGATTTTTGATGAAATTTACCAACATTATGAATCTGTGTATGTTTAGTATCATGTCAGTACTTAGTTTATGCTTAAAATAGCTTTTGATCAATCTTATATACATCCATTAAAAATGGGCCACAGGTTCCCTATGGAAAAATATGAACTTATTCCTGAGCAACTACTAAGAAGAAATATATGTAATGAGAGTAATTTTTTTACACCAACTAAGGTTTCAAAGAGTGATATCATGTATACTCATGATGAGCATTATTACGATAATTTAGTCAATTTATCTTTGGATAAAATAGAGAAAAGAATGATAGGTTTCCCTTTGACAGATGACCTCATCACAAGAGAACACATTATTGCCCAAGGGACTATACAGAATACTTTGCTTGCATTAGACCATAGAGTTTCAATGAATATTGCTGGAGGAACTCACCATGCATACAGAAGCAAGCCAGGGGCATTTTGTATGCTTAATGATCAAGCAATAGCTGCCAATTATTTACTTAAGAATAAACTTGCCTGTAAGGTAATGATCATCGATTTAGATGTACATCAGGGAGATGGAACAGCCTCTATTTTTGAGAATAATCCAAATGTATTCACAATTTCATTTCATGGAGAAAAGAATTACCCATTTAGAAAACAAAAAAGTGATTTCGACTTAGGACTTGAGGATAATACTTCAGATGATACATATCTGAAAGTATTGAGTAATACAATTCCCGAACTCGTAGTTTCATTTGAACCTGATTTCATATTTTATTTGGCTGGGGTAGATGTTCTGAAAAATGATAAACTTGGTAGACTAGGAATGTCAATCGAAGGGTGTAAAAAAAGAGATCGTTTTGTAATGGAGTTTTGTAAAAAAAATAGTTTGCCATTGCAGATAAGTATGGGAGGGGGTTACTCGGTCTATTTAAAAGAAATTAT
>JAQWZS010000203.1 GCA_029253325.1 Bacteroidia bacterium | reverse complement strand
AATAGCCAATTTTTTCGGTGAGTTCATCCCACTTATCCTTGAATTTTAGAACATCTTTTCGGCATGCCTTGTTGTAGTCTTCAACGGATATTTTAGTTCCAATATCCTCCTTGGTTATTCCCAGTGATTTTTCTACTTGTAATTCTACAGGAAGACCATGCGTGTCCCAACCTGCTTTTCGATCTACTCTGAATCCTTGTAAGGTCTTGTATCGACAAAACACATCTTTTATACTTCGACTGATGACATGGTGAATACCAGGCATTCCATTGGCTGATGGTGGTCCTTCGTAAAAAACAAAGGTTTCTTTGTCTTGTCGATTTTCAATACTTTTTTTGAAAACAGAATTTTCTTTCCAAAAACCTAAAACATCTTTTTCTAATAAAGGGAGGTTGAGTTGTTTGTATTGTGGATATGAATAACCTTTCGACATAAACGTATTTCCAATCTAAATGAAGTTGGCAAAGGTAGTATTTTACCTTAAGTAAAATGTATGATTATCAGCCTTGTTTGCTAATTTTTTGCTTGAATCAAACTATGACTTCTTTTTTTCTTGTGCAATGTCATAGGATAAGAGCAAAGACGGAAGTAATATTAGGTTTGATAGCAGAGCAATGAAAAGTGTTATTGCAGTGAATAAACCAAGTGCTATCGTTCCTCCAAAATCTGAGAAAACAAAAATGATAAATCCAAAGAATAGGATAACTGCCGTATAAATCATGCTTGTACTGATCTCTTTTTGAACACTTGCAACTGCAGCTGATATGGAAGATGAGTTTTTTAATTCGATTTTGTATTTGGTGAGAAAGTGTATGGAGAAATCAACAGCTATTCCAAATGCTACACTGAAAACCAGAACTGTACTCGGCTTGAAGTTTACTCCAAAATATCCCATGATACCTGCAGTAAACAATAAAGGTATTAAGTTGGGTAGCATGGATATTAGAATCATTCGCAATGATTTAAAAATGCTAGCCATGAGTAGCGATATGATAATAAATGCAATGATTAAACTCATGAGTAAGTTGCTTATTAAATAATCATTTCCTTTAAGAAAAATAATGCTGGTACCAGTGATGGATACATCACTCATTCGACTGCTATCAATTGGATCATAGCTTATAACTTGAGTGGAGTAATAGGTTGTGTCAAACAAATTGGTAGCTGAATCAATCAATTCAATAGCTATTATAGAATCTGTAAAAATATCTTCCGTATTTTTTTGATAATTGAAGATAGTATCTGCGATATTTCCAATTTCTTGTTGTAATTCTTTAATGCGAACACTTCCTACATCGGCCATTTGAACACTGATTCTAGCTTTACTATTATCATCATTTATCAGACTATGAATAAGATTATCATTGGTTTCACTCTTTGGAATAGCACTCATGATATTTCCTAAATCAAGTACACTTGGAGTTCGGAACCTTCTAGAATCTCCATCAAAATAAGCCTGATTCAAAAATTTCATGGTTTTAGAAATACTCACTGGACGAGAAAACTCAGGATACGCTCGTATTCTTCGTTCAAGCAGATTTATCTTCATGAGTGTCCGAACATCAAAAATGCCCTGTGGCTTTTTTGAATCGACAATGATTTCAAATGGCATTACTCCATTGACATTTTTTTCAAAGAATTTTAAATCTAAGTATAGCTTATCTTGCTTTGAAATATCATCCACCATATATCCTACATTTTTGAGAAGAGCCATCCCTATAAATGAACCTATTACTATGAGAATGGTCGTTAGATATACCCATTTTCTGTGGTGTAATACAGTAAACGAAATTTTATCAATTAATTTATTTAAAAACTTGTAGTCTAGGTGTTTGGTTTGTCTCGTATTAGGAGCAGGTAGGAAACTAAATAGTACTGGAATTAATATTATCGATATGACAAATACAGCCATGATGGATAAAAATGCTGTCAGCCCAAATTCTTGTAAAACAGTACTACCTGTTAAGGTAAATACACCAAATCCAACAGCCGTTGTGAGGTTGGTGAATAAAACAGCTCGTCCTACTTTGGAGATGACTCGTTGAAGGGCTTTAATTTTATTTTCGTGAGAACGGTATTCGTCGTGGTATTTATTGAGTAAGTAAATGCAATTGGCTATACCAATAACTACGATGAGTGGTGGCAAAAGACCAATAAACATGGTGATCTTATACCCTAATAAAACAAGAATCCCTAGACACCAAATAACACCAATAACTACGGTTAGTAGAGAGAATGCAATCGTTGGAAAACTTCGAAAAAAGAACAAAAGAATTAAAGATGTCAGTATCATGGATACCACTGTGAAACGAACAAGCTCTTGTTTGATCATTTGAGACATTTTTGTTCGTATGAAAGGTAATCCAGAGTAATGGGCCTCGACACCATATTGGGAGCATACGGAGGATATATTCTCTTGAATATCGTTAACAAATCCGACTCGTTCTTTAGTGTCTAAAATACCTTTGTCTAAGGTGATAGCCATTAAAGCAAAGTCAGAAGTGTCATTAAATAGAAGTCCTTCGTAGAAACGAAGATTCTTCACTGATTGATAAATGCTATCCAGCTCAGATTGAGTTGATGGTTTGTCTGTGATAAATTTGTGAGGTGCAAATACGCTTGTTTCAAAAGAATCTCCTTCAAAGTACTGATAGCTAGATTCTTTTGATATGGTGATTAAATTGGCTAATGAAATCACCTGTTTGATATTTGGTGTAGTATCTAATTGATGAGTGATATCATACCAGTCATTAAAAAAGTCAAGCTCAAAAATTTTGTTAGACTTTATCCCAACAACCATCACACTACCATCATCACCAAAAATCTCTTTGAACTCTTGATAGGCAATCATGTCAGCATCCTTGTCAGGGATGAACTTCGGGTTATCGTATGCCATTTGTACTTGAGTAGTTTTGTATACCATCAAGACAGTAGAGATTGCAAGAAAGAGAATTAGAGAAAGTCTATTTCTTAAAATGGTGTTGGATATCTTCTCCCACATGATTTATTGGAGTGCAAAGGTAGTTAAATTATGTCCAAAAAGTATGATACGTAACTACTTACGATGCATATTCTGAAATTAACTTGTCTGTTCCAACGAGTTTTAAAATTTATAACCAAAATCATATAACTTTATAATCAACATCATAAATAAAGGGGGGAGAATCTTGGTAAGCCCTTGATATTTGTTCCATGATTCAAATAAGTACTAAATATTTTATTTTATTATTCTGCATTTTTTCGTCTTTTGTGTCAATAGCACAAACAGATGGACAGATATTGACCAGAACTAATGGAGGAGCTAGTTGGGAAGATTCGGATGGGAATGGGATATATTCGGGTGATGGAGAAATCCCTTCGGGAGGAACAACCGTAACAGCAGGAGCAAATGCATTGGATATTACAACCACTATTGTAGATGGGGTAAGTATTGATGGTGCCACACTCAGTGTGGATGGTGCTAATGATCGAGTGGGCATGGGAACTATCACACCTCAAAGTACACTTCATGTAAATGGGTCTTTTGCTGCCTCAATTCGGCATTTTACTTCTTCATTATCGGATAGTGATACAGATTTAGATGAGGATGATTATTATTTAACTATTACTGGTATTGATGCTACGGTAGATATACCTAATCCTTCTAATTGCCCTGGAAGAATTTATATCGTGAGTCATTTAGGTCAGGGTCGAACTTTTACATTTGACAAAGGAATCCGTATACCAGGTTCAAATACTCCTCAAGATACATTCTCTGGAGTGATAATGATAATTGCAAGTAATGTTAATGGTCAATGGCATCAAGTGCTTTGAGATTTATTTAATTGGCTCTAAACTATTTATGGGATAACCGTTTAGGAAGTCAATAATTTCCATCTTTCGTTTTCCTTGTAGTTTTAGTTCATTCAAGTATACATAGCCATTGGGTATGCTGACTGCTAGGTATTTTTTCTGATCAGAAAAGAAAATACCTGAAGGATGACTATGGTTTTGGGGTGTAAATGAAGCAGAATACACTTGAAGTTTTTTCTCATCTAATAAGGTATGTGCTACAGGATAGGGGTAGAGACCTCTGATAAAATCCAAGATTTTTTCTCCAGTAATATCCCAATTGATTTGCGTATTGTGCGTAAATAATTTAGGTGCACTTTTTAAATTATTGGATTCTTTTTGTGGAGTTTCTTCTATGGATTGATCAGAAATTCTTTGGAGAGTTTCAATCATCGTATCAGCACCTAATACCATCAATTTGTCATGTAGTGTACCCGCAGTATCATTTGAATCGATAGGGCATTCTCTTTGTAAAAGAATACCACCTGTGTCTATTTCGTGTTTTAACCGAAAAGTGGTTACGCCTGATTTTTTTTCACCATTTATAATAGCCCAATTGATAGGGGCTGCACCACGATATTGAGGAAGTAATGACGCGTGTAGGTTAATTGTTCCGAGTGGTGGCATATTCCATACTGACTCGGGCAACATTCGGAACGCGATAACTACTTGTATATCAGCTTTATATGACTGAAGTTTTTTCTGAAAATCTTTGTTCTTTAAGTTCTTTGGTTGAAGGCAAGGGATGCTTTTGGACTTCGCAAAGGTGGTAACTGGTGTAGATTGAATTTTCATGCCTCTTCCACCAGGTTTATCGGCTGCAGAAACAACAGCTACTACATGAAATTCTTTAGCTAAGATTTTCTCTAGATGATAACGGGCAAATTCAGGATTACCCATAAAAATAATACGTAATTTATGGGTGTTACTCACTAATGTATTCTATTAAAAAGTCTGCTCCAGCGAATTCTGCTGAATATATATTTATGTCTACCTCCATAGATACCATCTTGTTCTATACTCATCCAAATGAACAAAGCTTTTCCAACCACGTGATCTTCAGGAACAAATCCCCAATAACGAGAATCGGCACTTCGGTGCCTGTTGTCTCCCATCATAAAGTAATAATCCATTTGAACCTCATATTCTGTGATTTCTTGACCATCAATGTATGCTTTACCGTTCTCAATAGTATAGCTTTTATTGCCTTCGTATTTTCTGATTAGGTCTTTATAAAGCCAAATGGTTTTTGAGTCAAGTTTCAAAAGATCCCCACGTTTAGGAACATAGACGCTACCATAGTTATCTCTGCTCCAAGGGAGTTGTTCAGGAATGTGTGGGAATATTTCGGGATAGTTTCCTTTTTTATCAATACCGGGTAATATTTCGATAACACCAGGTAATTTTGAGATTTCTTCTTCATTGTATCGCGTCATCCACATTTCGTATCCTGCTAAATACTGATTGTAACCATACTCCGAAACATCAATTTTTTCTAAAGTTCTTCGATCCAATACGTTTGTTGTGTTTACGCGATAACTGGTTTGACCGTGAACAGCAACGTCGGCTAGTTTATTATTCACATATACTTTACCATTTTTGATTGATAGACTATCTCCAGCAATTGCGATGCAACGTTTGATGTAATTGGTCTTTTTATCAACTGGGAAGTCATCTTCACCGGGGTAGTTGAAAACCACCACATCGTTGTTCTTAATTTTTTGAAATCCTGGAAGTCTATAAAAAGGAAGTTTGAGAGCCTCGGAATATGCCTTGCCTCCTATTATGGGAAGTTCCTGATGTACAAATGGAAATGAAATTGGAGTCATGGGTACTCTAGGTCCATAATTCATTTTACTTACAAAAAGAAAATCACCTCTGAGCAAGGATTTTTCCATAGACGAAGTTGGAATCTGGTATGCTTCTATAAAAAATGTTCGAATTAATGTAGCTGCAATAACAGCAAACATGGCCGCATCCAGCCATTCTCCACCCTTCATTTTATTTCGTCTTTTATAGCGAAACATATAGTATACCCATATGGCAATTTGCCAAAACAAGTAATATATAAATGATGATACAAAACCTGCATCTGTTTGAGTAAACAATAGTATAAATGTAATTAGGTTGATTACACTAAACACGACATAAAATATCGCAGCTCTTTTACTGAGCAATTTCCAATCTTCTTTTAAGTTAATTTTCATGGTTTTAAAATTTTAATAAATCTTTCATAGTGAATACTCCTTTTTTATCATGAACCCACTCGGCAGCAATAAGTGCCCCCATTGTAAACCCTTTTCTGTTCTTTGCATTGTGTTGGATAGATATTTCGTCAATATCGCTAGTGTAAGTGACTTGATGATATCCAGGAACATTCTTTTCTCTTTTGCATTCAATGTGCAACGCTAACGATGATTGCTCGTTATAAGGTTCATTCAAACGACCAACATAGCTTGTTTTTCTATCAACAGCATTTGTAATATCTTCTGCTAGCGTGCTAGCCGTTCCACTAGGGTGATCTTTTTTCTCTAAATGGTGAGTTTCTGTCATATGGACATCGTATTGAGAAAATTGATTCATTACCTCTGCCAGTTTTTTATTGATATGAAAGAGTATGTTTACACCAATACTAAAGTTTGTAGCAGTGAACAAAGATTGCCCAGTTTCTTTTGCAATTTTACATATTTCGTTGTATTGATCATACCATCCAGTAGTACCAACGACTACAGGGATGTTAGCTTCGAAGCATTTTTTGATGTTCTCAACGGCAACATCGGGTTGAGAAAACTCAATAGCTACATCGGCATTTTTTAAATCTAGTGATGAAAAATCATCAGAATCAATTTTAGCCACAATATCGTGACCACGTTCTAATGCTATCATTTCAATGGATTTACCCATTTTGCCATAACCGATAATTGCAATATTCATGTTGTGAAAGGCAAAACTAATATTTAAGTTTACTTTATTTGCGTTTTATAAGGAACAGATTTGAATAAAAAGACT
>JAQWZS010000200.1 GCA_029253325.1 Bacteroidia bacterium | reverse complement strand
GCACCCAAATGTTGCTCGGACTTCCCGTTGTACCTAAGTTTAATTGACCTACAAATTGGTTGTGCCTATTATATCCAAATTTGAAGACGTCTTGATTTTTTAAAAAATAAGTGCCATGGAGTCGAGGTTCAAAAACAAATTTTGAATATCCATTGAAAGCATAACTAACTTGCCTAAAGCCCAAATCAAAAATAAGGTCTTTGCTTAATCTTAAACGATCTTCAGCATACAGTGCAATTTCAAATGAGCCAACATACTTTTCATTTCCATACACAGTATTAATATTCTCAATAGAAGGATATCCTTCAGAGGTATAGGTCATCTTGCCTGGTTGAAAGAAGCGAGTACTTGACTGAAGACCAAAATGTACCGTATTCTTATTATTTCTTTGGTATACCCAATCGCTCTTAACACCAACATCTCTAATCCCTCTCAGCAATTCACGCTCAGTGGTTGGAACAGTTCTAATATTGATATCAAATATCTCTTCTTTCAATCTAGTGCTGGACTGATAACCTGAATAATACACTTGATGTTCAGTGTTAAGATTAGAAGCTAAACGTTGTTTATACTTAACAGATGCTAAAATATTTGACCATTTTTGAGTAAATCCACTGATTCTGGTATTATTAATATTCTGAGTAGAATCGTCTTGAAGCGATATAAAGTAAAAATCACGAGTATTCATAAAATTGAACTCAATTTTATCAAGGTTTTCCAATGTTTTACCAAAGTTTAATTGAATGTCATAAATATTGGCATTTAAAGAATTCTGTCGGCTCTCTACAGGAGTTAATAAATCAAACCAAGAGCGTCTAGCTGCTAAAGTAAAAAAGCCTTTTCCTTTATTGATGCTACTGATGTAAATCCCAGCATTCAATGGAGTCATTTCAAATTCTCCATCTAATCCACTATAGTTATTTGATTTCTCACTTTCAAATTCGATATAAGATGATACTCTACCACCAAATTTAGCAGATGACAATCCTTTATGAACTTTAGTATTTTTAATGCTCTTGTGATGAAATGTAGAGGAAATTCCAAATAAATGGTTGGGGTTATAAATTGGGGTTCCGTTATACAACATTAGATTTTGGTCAACATCCCCACCCCTAATGAACAGATTACTATAACCTTCTGTTCCCTGCTCTATGCCTGGCAACATCTGAAGTTGTCTATTCACATCTGATTCTCCCAAAAAATAAGGCATATTCTCAAGGTTTTTATTCTTGTTTTTATTTGAAAAATCAATAAAGCCAGCCATAAATCCCAAATGATAGTCATTCGTATTATACTTGGGTTGAAGATAGATAATACGATCATCAGAAGGTTTAAGCATAATTTTTAAACTATCATAAGCAGGATGAGCAAAGACAATAGTTGATTCATCTCCATAAAAATTTAAAACAAACTTTCCCTCATCATCAGAAAAAGACATATTCTTAGTTCCCAATTCTTTAATACTAACATTAGGAATACGATTATCATTTTGATCATATATAATGCCGCTTGTATATCGCTGTCCAAAAGTCTGAAAAAGGCCAAAAGTTAATATGATTAAGAGATAAAATAATCGCATACACAAATATGTCATTGAATCATAGTTAAAACAAGTGATGTATAATTTTATTCAAATATTCATAGAATAAAAAATTTGATGTCTTTCTTCGCATAGTGAAAAAATTGTACTTCCTTACTACTATAATTTGTTTAAGCTGTTCAAGACAGATAGACATTCAAACCCCAAAACTAGTAGTTCTGATTAGTGTAGATCAGATGAGGGGTGACTATTTAGACAAGTTTAATCAAAGTTTGGATGGCGGTCTAAAGTACATAAATGAATATGGCCAGTCTTTTATTCATACACATCACAACCATGCTAATTCCTCAACAGCTCCAGGTCATGCTTCTATAGCTTCAGGGTTTCATCCAAGAAGTCATGGCATTACAAACAATACGATTTACTTCAGAAATAATAGACGAAGTCATTATTCAATATTAGATACCTCTGTAAAATTTGTTGGCATCAATCAGTGTAACCTTCAGAAATCATCTGCTAAAAACCTACTAAAGCCAAGTATTGGGGACATTGTAAAATCTTACAGTCCTGAATCTAAATCATACAGTGTTTCATTAAAAGATCGTGCTTCCATATTAATGGGTGGTCACCATGCAAATAGAGCTTTTTGGTTTGATTCTGAAAGCACACAAATGGTGAGTACTGATTATTACTCTGAACCATTTCCTAATTGGGTTAAAAATTATTTAGGTAAAGAAGTAATAGCTGATGATATAAATAGCGGTTGGCAATTAAATTCTAAAACAAAAGCATCTTATGATATATCAATAGATAGTGTAAAACAAGAAGATGGCTTTTTTTCGCCACTATTTCCCCATACACTATCAAATAATAACTCGAACCAAAACTCAAATACACTAATTGGAGATTTTCTCTGGAACACCCCTTTTGGGGATAAATTTGTCCTCAAATTTGCCAAGAAACTAATAGAAAATCAAAATCTTGGAAAAGACGAACATAGTGATGTCATTACAATAAGCCTATCTGCAGCAGATTATATTGGTCATGAGTTTGGACCTGATAGCTACGAAATTGAAGATTACTATCATAAACTAGATCAATATTTGATGGAATTTATAAATTTCTTGAATGATGAAATAGGTCAAGAAAATTACGTTTTGGTCCTAACTTCAGATCATGGAGTAGCACCATTTCCAGAACTAGCATTAAACAACGAAACCCAAGCTAGAAGGATATCTTACAGTAAATTTAAACACGATATTGATTCTATTGATTTACTAGTTCAAAAAGATTTAAATCTAAATGAGTCATGCATAATGGCATCTTCTGGATATAAAGGTATTGAGCCAAATTTTGAGATTTTAAATAGTTATAATACAGATACCATAGAATTAATTAATACCATTCAATATCATCTTAAAAAATTAGATTATGTAAAAGAAACTATATCATTTATAGATATTAATAATCCAAAATGTAATAAGATATTTATTGAAAAAATAAGAAATAGTCATAACCCAAACCATGGATATTTCATTAAAGTAATCAGTAAAACAAATCATTTGGTTGGCTATAGTGATCACGGAACAACTCATGGAAGTCCCTTGTATTATGATACCCATGTGCCGCTTATATTCTTGGGAAATAATATAGAGTCAAAACATCAAAACGACTCGGCATATACAATTGATATCGCTCCAACCTTAATTGATTATATCGGAATAAAGGACTACCTTTTATTTGATGGGAAAAGATTAAACCTCGATAAAAAATAAAATCCTTATAAGAAATAAATAACACTTAACTTAATTGAAGAAGCTCTTGTTATGCGTTTACCATCTAGTAAAGGATTACCGTATTGGTCAACAAGCTGATTTTCAATTTTTCCATATCCAAATTTAACATTAACCTCCATTGGTGAAAGTCCTCTATAAAATTGTGCCCCTGCAGTAAATGCTGGCATAACCCATGATTTATTGATATTTTCATTTTGAGACAATGATGAAAAATTGAGTAAACCTATTTTGTTAAATTCAAAACCATAGCCTACATTAAAGCCTACATGATCTTGAGCATCATAAGTAGACTCAGCACCATAAAAAACATTAAAAAAAAGTGGTAATTGAAAATTACCAAAGCCTGAAGCTCCGATAACTGTTTCAGAAGCTCTTGTAGCATTTCCAAAACCAATTGCAATTGGTGCAGAGATTGCAAAAGCTAGATTATTTTTTAATTCATAAATATTGTAACGAGGCACAAAACCAATCGTGTAGTATGATGCATATGTTGTCTGAACAGCCCCTTGTTCAATTCTTATAATGTTTCCTGGATCGGTATATTCTATATCTACATGGCTCAACGGCGATGTTATAAAGTCTATAAAAAAAGAACTTGATACACCTGTATGTAATCGATATTTCCAGTCAAAAATAGATGAGGATGTTTTAAAATTAATTGTTTGGTTAGCCTCTTCATCTACGTTATCATACTCTTGACTAAAACCAATAGTAGTTAAAAGAATTAAAAAAAATCCTGTTTGCAGTCTTGCCATTACAGTTGCGAATTTACAATGAAGAAGTTTAGTTAGAAGTCATATTTCTCTCATAATTATAAGAAATTTCTTCTTTAAATAACGAAATACTAAGAGGAATGAAGAAACTAAATAAAAATATACCTGTCTGTCTTTCTAATAAAGACTCAAAAAATAATGAAATGAAAATGACGGTAATTACAGCAACTAATGGAAATGATGATTGTCGGATAACTGGAATAAGACTAATGAAAAACATGATTAACAAAATCATTCCTACCCAACCATACTTGACACCAAACTCAAGAAACTGATTATGTGGGCCTACCCTATTTTCTATATCAAGTGGTGTATTTTGTTCTATATAAGTGGTTTGAAGAATACCTTCTTGAGCATTTGCTCCTACTCCAAATGGATTATTCTTGATAATTTGAATACACATTTTCGAAGCCTCAATTCTCATGGCCATTGATTTAAAATTCATTTCATCGCCTTTTCCCCAGCTATTGTAGTCCTGTATACTATTTTCAATCTTATTTCGAAATGAATTACTGAAATAATAAGACATGGATAGTGAAGCCAAAATCATTAAAAAACCAAGGATTAATTCTTTGTAAGATTTTTTTTGAAAAGCGTATGCAACCAATGATATTACAACCCCTAAATAAAAAGAAAGTAGACCTGTTCTTGAACTCAAAACATGAAAAGAAATAGTAATAATGATGGCAAGAAAAGTTGTAAGTTTTAGTTGAAATCTATTGTTAAGCTTTTTGGTAACAATCAAACCTACTAAAATAGTTATTATACAGGCATTAATTATTCCAAAATGAATGTGATGCATGTTAGGAATAGGTATACTTTTACTTTGGAGTAAGAGTTCATCATAGAAATCCATATTTATAAAGTAATTACTAAGAGCAATTATATTTATAACGGCAACAACTATAGATATGGCCAACGTAAAATGAATCAGATTACCCTTCTTTTTTTCAAACAAGATAAAAGATGAAGCTAAAATTGATACAAACCCAACTAGCAATAACAATTTGGATGAAGCTATAGAAGAAAACCCATCTAAAAAAGTATCTATAATACTGATTAGCAATATAGTAAAGGATACAAAAACAATCTTTTTGGTGTTTTTAGATGAAATAACTTTATAATTTACAAAGACATAAATAGTAGATAAAACAGTGACCGAACTCACCAAAAATGGCGATAGCCATAAAGAAATAAAGCCTAAAAACAAGGCATATAAATAAACATAAGAAATTTTGCTTGATTGTAAGTAATTACCTAGCAATTGCATAACTAAGTGTTACCTTATCATTATCTTCAATACCGATACTTGAAGCAGAAATTATAGATAGTTTAATAATCTCTGAACTACT
>JAQWZS010000145.1 GCA_029253325.1 Bacteroidia bacterium | reverse complement strand
ACCATAAAAATTGACTATTCGTCTTTTCATATTTCTAAAGCTCAGATAGCAGATAGATTTGGACAAAAAGGGAATATCAGTGGTGACATAAACCATCATAATTTTCATGATTTTAAACTGGATCTTGATATTGACCAACTCCAAAATTTTGAAATTATGAATACTTCTCGAGGAGATAATAGTTTGTTTTACGGAAGTGCTTTTATAGACGGTTCTGCAAAAATTGCTGGACCAGTTGATGATATTTTCATTCAAGTAAATGCTAAAAGTAGAAAAGGGACTGTCATAGAAATCCCATTGGATGACCTAGAATCTGATCATACCCTTAGTTATGTAAAATTTATTGATCTGAAAAAAGATATTAAAAATGAAAAGACTTTTAAAACAGAAGCTGGAATTCAAATGGATTTCAATTTTGAAGTCACCAATGATGCTGAAGTAAAACTCATCTTCGACGAACTTCTTGGTGATAAAATAGAAGCATCTAGCCACGGGAACTTACGAATGGAAATCAACACATTTGGAGATTTTAATATGTATGGTGGTCTAACCATAGACAAAGGGAATTATTTATTTACGGCATTTGATCTCATAAATAAATTTTTCGTTGTAAAGCCTGGCGGAACACTTCGCTGGGACGGAAACCCATACAATGCTAAAATAGACCTTGAAGCTATTAAACGGGAGTACCCAACCCCACTGCCCTTATTATCAGGCACATTATCCTCAGCTGAGGATAGTACTCTTTTCCAGACTGCTATACCTGCTGATTGTTACCTAAAATTAGAGGGGTTATTGTTCAATCCTGATGTCACATTCGACCTAGGATTCCCCTCACAAACTAACCTAAATACAAATACAAACAGTACTTTAAATACCATCATTAATCGAATTAGGCTGGACCAAGAGGAACTCAATCGACAAGTCTTTGCATTATTAGTTTTAGGTACCTTCATACCCCCAAGCTTTGCAAATAGTTCGAGTCCTGAACTATCTGTAGGAGCAGTAAATACAGGAATCAACAGTTTTAGTGACTTTGCCTCGAGTCAGATTAATAACTGGCTCGGTCAACTAGATACTCGATTTCAATTGGGTGTTGATTATCAAACATCTTATCAGAAAAAAGCAGAATTAATATTATCTCTACGTCGTAAATTTCTAAATGACCGACTAGAACTTTCTTATTCTACTGATGCTGCTGCACAAGGGTCTATCCCTTATGATATTAGTGTTAAATATACCATTGGAGACGACGGTAATCTCAAAGTTCAGGGATTTCAAAAACAAGCCAACGACCCCACAATAGGTAGCATAACTAACGTCAGAACAACTGGAGTTGGACTTTTCTATCGCTATCAATTTGATAAATTTAGATTACGTAGGCGAAAGAAAAAATCAGCTATAAAAAGTAATTAATTACTGAAAATCTGTTGTGAGTTTAAATCGAAGAATTCTCCCATTACCGGTATCGCATACCCAAAGAATTCTGTTTTTGTAGGCAATAGAAGTTGGACTATTAAACTGAGTAAGTCCGTCTCCTCTACCTCCAAAGCTTGCCATTTGATATTTACTGGAAGCTGATCCAACAGGTGGTTTTATCCCTTCAAGACCTGTTACTGTAAACTGGTACAACGAGTCTTTCATCTGGTCTAAAACGAAAATATAATTTGTACCGTCACCCGTAATGATTGTGGAAACAGGTTTTAAAAACTTGTCAGGAGAAGTTAAACTTCCGTCTGAAATAGTTGTGTCTGTCTCAAAAAGTATTCGAGGCTCGTAGCTTGCACCAAAATCAGTTTCTATATAATCAATAACCTGTACCTTGATTGATGTATTCTCAGACAAAGAAGTAAATACAAAATGATCTGGTCCGCCTGCCGAAATTTGAGGTGGTTGAACAAAACTCGAAATCCCCATTGGGCTTTTAAAAAAGTCACGGAAAAAACCATTAGGGGTATTGACAACAACAGGTGTTATGTACGTTCCATCTTCTTCAAACAATAAGACTGCATCATCTGGACCACCAAATTTTTGTGGATTATTATCGATTCCAGATCGTGTAACATAAAATCGATTATCTTCTAAAACTGTTATCTTGTTAAATTGAACTTTGTCGTCACTACCAGAGAAAGTACTTTTAAAATATAATGGATGAGCTATTGTATCTACTACCCGTGCGTACTCTATCCCAAATTCATTGCCGTTTCCATGCATATCAATACGATAAATACAGGTAATATCTTTTGTGACACCCCCTACTATTCGTTGACTTGAACCAATTGCCAATAAATCCAATTTTCTATTTTGAGCTATGGACTTAACTCCATTCAACTGAAATCTACCCAGCTCTTTACCGCTTTCATCTAGGGATATTATTTCCTCTGAAGCTCCATCAACAACATAAATCAATTCATCAAATCCAGCAATGATGTCTATCGGGTTTTGATATTTTTTAATAACTGGCTCAACCGGAACATAAGCTACTTCTCGAGGCAAATATTCAGGAATCTCAATAAAATCTAAGTCTGTTTTTTTACCAAAAAAACCATCACAAGCTACAATCAACAATAGTCCTAATGACCAAAAATAATTTTTGTGTAAGATATTAATTTGAATCATCGTTGGTCATTGTTAAAAGGTATAGATAACCCAACTAAATGCTGAACTCCCATTCGATTAGTTGGATTAACTGCATAATCGATGTATAGCGGATGTATCCCTAACCTTGTTTTGATGCCAATACCCGCGGTAGGGTAGTTTTGACCTTGAACACTTAATTTATATCCAAGTCTAGTGAAAAGTAGGTCTCGGAAACTCAACTCAACTCCCAAACGAATATTTTCTGCATTATCACTAGGATGGTTCAACTCAGCAGAAGCAACCATTTTTTTTGACTTACTCTCATATGGAACAAATGAAAATCCCATCTTAAATATCGTTGGTGTGGTGTAATTACTTAATACCACATCTGTTCGATTGAAGGTAGTTTCAAGGTCTGAACCAATCATCTGAGAGTTTCCTCCAAAATTTTTAACTACCACAGCAAAAGTTAAATCTTTAAAGTCTGTAGTATATAAAAACCCAATATCAGCCGTCACGGTATGATTGGTGTATGTAGAAATTCCTTCATAAATATATTTGAGACCAATACCGATATTGAAGTTCTCGGAGAGTTTTCTTGCATAATTAATACCTAAGGCTGTATTATTAGCATAGAACAACTGTCCCGTTCCATTGGGCTCAAATTCTGTTCTAACTTCCATAGCTCCCGCATTTAGACTATTCACATTAAATCCAAGAACTGAGCCATCATCTAACTTGAATCCTGAGGCTAAAAAACTTTGATGTATTCCAGCTCCAACAGATAAATTGCTCAATGCGATTCCCGAACCATTGATTTGAACCAGGGCTGCTGGATTATTTTCAGTACTATAGAGATTCCCTTTATTGGCTATGCTTGCACTTGCCATAGCAAATGAAATAGGGCTTAAATCATTCTTCAGAAAACTTAATGCAGATAAACCAGCCCGTTGCCCACCAAAATTTGGAAGCAATTGAGCTTGACTCAATAATGGCAATACGCTTAAAAATAGTAATAAACCCTTTTTCAAAATACATTGCAAAAGTACGACTTGATTCACAGAATAATACCATTCACACCTCTTCATTTGGATGATATTTTTTATATTTGTTATCAAACTCATGCTTTATGAAAACATCATTAATTACCGTAATTCTATTTTTAACCTCAATCAATCTGAAAGCACAATATTATACATTCGATGCTTCAACAAATTCATATGAAGATTTGGACCAATCCACATCACTAAATAATACAATGACTTGGCATAATCCTCACTTTAATATTCCTATTGGATTTGATTTTACTCTTTATAATAAGACTATCCAAAAAATCATCCTTAATAGTTTTGGATGGGGAGGATCTCTAACCACTAACAATAAAGGAATTTATACATTATTAATTGCCTATGGTTCAGATATTGTAGATCGAGGGTATAATATGGTTGCTGACACAATTACTCCTGAATCAAAATCAGATATTTCTTACCAGTTGGATAGTTTAAATCATAAAAAAATCTTGAAAATACATTGGAAAAACGTGGGATTTTATTCTGAATTAGCCGATGATAGCATATCATCAGATTATGTAAATTTTCAACTTTGGTTATATGAAGGTTCTAATGATATTGAATGGCACTTCGGACCTAATCGAATCTCAAAACCAAGTCTATGCTACAACAACTATTCAGGCACATACATTGCTCTTTTTCCTACGTTTGATCATGGAATAAACACTGTCCTAGGAAAAGGATATGTTCTCAGTGGTGACCCTATAAATCCTGAAGTTTTATGGGTTGATAATCAAAATCCTCATCATATCAATGGCACCATTCCCGACGGCACAATCTATCGATTCAGAAGAAAAAGTATGGGAATAGCTAACCACTCTCTATCAAAAATAATCTTATCGCCAAATCCAGTCTATAATTCCTTCTCATTAATACTTGAAGATAAAAATCAGATTGTTCAAAAAATAACATTACTGAATGTCCATGGACAAGTAATAAAGGGAATAAACTCTCCAAACAATAAAATTGATGTATCTGAGTTATCGAATGGGATATTCTATGTTAAGTTAATCACAGAAAACAAAACATTCTATAAAAAAATGGTGAAGAAGTGAATCTAAAATTCCTCTAATACTCCTTTTCTATAAATTCGGTCCTACATCTTAAGATTTCGTAGTATAGAGTCAATTCGTCAACCATTTCAACAAAACTTGGATGAAAACTACAAAAAGCCTTAAATCGTGCTAATTCCTCATCCTCAAAACTTGTGAGTGTTGAAACTACAAAATCATCAAATTTTTTGCCATTTTCTTTACGTTGATTGTCCCTAGCTAATAGCATAGCATACTCTCTACGCTCTCTTCCAGACTTACTAAAACGATCATACAGATAAGTTATGGGGCTTCCTAAAACCGCTCCTCCTTGAGCAGACTTATCTAGTCCAATGAGCACTTTTTTCATCTCGATTATTCGAAGTTTCTTACGCACTTTCTCTGCATCAGACTTACCCAAATCATTACTCACAAACTTGCGATCAAACAAAGAACGTTCTCCTAAAATTGAAAACTTTACCTCCCTCAAATCGTAGGTTCTCGGCTGTAAATAGAAAACCAAATCTGCTCTTCCTTCAAAATCGGATGGTCGTATTTTAAGCGTATCATATACTAAATGGGATATGGTGATTTCTGAGTTGGGCTCGTATAAAATTGTCACTAATCCATCTACATTAGTTAATAAAGACTCCCCATTACTATTTGTTACCTTGGCATACAATACCGGTTCTCCGTTTACTAAAGATCTGAATTTAGCTGAAAACGTATTGGATTGAGAATATCCCCATCCATACACCAAAATCATAAAGAGTGATAATAAATATTTCAAACTAATTCAGCCCTTGAACGTACAAATCAAGTAAATAGTTGCTTTACTTTTGTAATTTATGGTAAGATTTATAATAATTATGAGTATGCTGACATTTAGCTTAAGTGCTTACAGCCAAAAAATAGATGTTAAAGCACTTTCTCCAAGTTCTGGTGACTACGATAATATTCACATAAAAAAAATATCGGAAGATTCCTTTCAAAGCAGCTTTGTTATTTGGGTAAAAAATCAAGTTAAGCCCCACTATCATGATTACCATTCTGAGTACATTCATGTGTTGAGTGGTGAAGCAATCATGAGACTGGACACAACAACGTTTACCATCCAAAAGGGAGATGTTATTTTCATACCTCAAAAAAGCATCCATGCTGTAAAAACATTATCCAAGGAACCCCTAAAAGTCATTTCTATTCAAACGCCTGTTTTTGATGGAGACCGTATTTGGGTTGAGGATTAATTCTATAATCCCAATGACCATGGAATATTAATAACTTTGCTATGTTGAACAAATCTGAGATAGCTCCAATAAAAGACAAAATAAAAATACTCCCTAATGCTCCAGGAGTATACAAATATTTTGACAGAAACGGTGTAATATTATACATTGGGAAGGCTAAAGATTTAAAAAAAAGGGTGAGTTCTTACTTCAATAAGAAACATTACGAAAACAAAAAAACAAAAATTCTAGTCAGTAAAATATGGGATGTGAATGTGACTGTTGTACCCACAGAAATAGATGCTCTATTGTTGGAAAATAGTCTTATCAAAGAATTTAAACCTAAGTACAATATCAACCTCAAAGACGATAAAACATTTCCCTCTATTAAAATCACTAACGAAAGATTCCCAAAGGTCTATTCTGTTCGAAAAACAATCAAAGATGGCAGCACTTACTATGGCCCATACACGAACATAAAACTCATGCGTATCGTCCTAGAATTATGTAAGAAGATTTACCCCATTAGAAATTGTAATTTCAACCTATCAGAAAAAAATATTGCCGCTAGTAAATTCAAAGTTTGTCTCGAATACCAAATTGGTAATTGTAAGGGTGCTTGTGAGGGACTAGAAAGGGAAGAAGAATATTTAGAAAGTATTAAAGGCATACGAAATATCCTAAGAGGGAATCTTAAAGAAGTCAAAGATCATTTAAAGGACAAGATGGAACAAGCCTCATCAAATTGGCAATATGAAGAGGCGAGTAAGTACAAAAAAAAATTGGATATTCTTATCAATTATCAAAGTAGAAGTACCGTAGTAAACCCAAGAATTAATAACGTAGATGTTTATAACATAGCTCAAAATGATCGATATGCGTACGTTAATTATTTAAGAATTTCGAGAGGTATTATCATTCAATCCCGTAACATGGAACTCAAGAAAAAGATGAATGAAAGCACAGAGGAATTATTAGAGACTGCACTGGGTGATATTAAAAACTCTGATATGGCTACCGAAACTTCAGAAATGATTGTACCCATTCCTTTGACTATATCCGAGAATTATTTGATTCCTAAAAGTGGTGACAAAAAAAAACTCCTTCAGTTGAGCTACAAAAATGCTCTACTCTATATGAAAGAGAAGACCAATCAATATGAAAAGCTAAACCCTGATTTAAAAAAAGAACGTCTACTAACAACCATTCAAAGAGACTTAAGACTGAAAGATTTACCCATACATATGGAATGTTTTGACAATTCTAATTTTCAAGGTTCATTTCCGGTTAGTGCATGTGTGGTGTTTAAAAATGGTAAACCTAGCAAAAAGGACTACAGACATTTCAATATTAAAACCGTAGAAGGCCCTAATGATTTTGCGAGTATGTACGAAGCACTGACTAGAAGGTATTCGAAAATCATAGAACAGAAACAGTCTTTACCACAACTTATTGTCATCGATGGAGGGAAGGGACAATTGTCCAGTTCTGTAAAAGCATTAAAGGATTTAGAGATTTATGGAAAGGTTGCAATCATTGGTATCGCAAAACGATTGGAAGAAATTTTTTACCCTGAAGATAATCTCCCGCTTTATCTCGACAAGAAATCTGAAACACTACGGATTATTCAGCACATGCGTGATGAAGCTCACCGATTTGGCATTACCCACCACCGAAACCAAAGAAGCAAAGGGACAATTGTCAGTAGGCTGACCGAAATAAAAGGAATCGGCAATGAAACAGCTGCCGAATTACTCCGCTCATTTAAATCTGTTTCTCGAATTAAAAAATCTACATTAGAGGATATTGCCAAAGTAGTTGGGCCCGCAAAAGCATCTATTATTGTAAATTATTATCGTGACCAATCTTAATTCCTTTATCCAAGAATATGGGTTAAATGCATTTAAAAAGCTTGCATATTATCAAACATCCAAATATGATTTTAGTTGTGTATTAGATAGCTGCGAACTAGATTCAGCCATACATCAAGGGAAATATGAATTTTTGGCGGCCTATGGAGCTGAAAAAGTATTTAGAAACCTGGAAGAGCTTGAAAAAACAGAACAAGATAATGATTGGGTTTTTGGTATAATCGGATATGATCTAAAAAATAAATTTGAAAAACTATCTAGTCAAAATCCTGACATTATCAAAACTCCTGAAGTCACATTTTTTGTTCCAGAAATAGTACTGTCTATTGATAAAAATAAAATAGCAACACTTTTAAAAGGAGAATTAGCTCAAACTTTTTGGGTTAATAAAAGAAAACTGAAGCCTTTCAAAATTAATCCCGAAAAAAATCCAATTACAAAGGACACGTACATAAAAAATATTAACCAAATTCAAGACTTAATCAAACAAGGTGAGGTCTATGAACTCAATTATTGTATCCCTCATACATCTGACTACTTAGAGTTTTCTCCAATTGATTTTCAGCTTTCATTGATTGATAAGTCACCAGTTCCAATGGCTGCTTACTTTTCAGCAAATTCACTACACCTCTGTGGTGCAAGTATGGAACGATATTTAGCTAAAAATAAGAATGTATTATTGAGTCAACCTATAAAAGGCACTATCAGAAAAGGGGAAACACTAGAGGAGGATCAAGCACTAATATCCGAATTGGTCAACTCTGAAAAAGATCGTGCTGAAAATGTCATGATAGTTGATTTAGTTCGAAACGATCTCAACAAAATATGTCAAACTGCAACGGTAAAGGTCACTGAGCTATTTGAAATATACAGTTATCTTCAGGTTCATCAGATGATTTCTACCATTGAAGGAAAATTAAAACCCAATACTACATTTACAGATATTTTAAAAGCTACGTTCCCAATGGGTAGTATGACAGGTGCACCAAAAATATCCGCAATGAAGTATATTGATCGACTTGAATCGTTCAAACGAGGGTGGTATAGTGGCTCTATTGGATACATTGATCCCAATGGCGATTTTGACTTCAATGTAGTTATCCGAAGTTTGCTCTGTGATAAGAACAGAAAAACATTGAATTATTGTGCAGGAGGAGCAATAACAATAGATTCTATTCCTGAAAAAGAATGGGATGAAATTCAAGTTAAAACTAAAGCAATCACTGAAGTATTAAACAACTAATCAGTCATATGATTAAATTTGTTTCAAATAACTATCTAACAACATGGATACTATTATATCATTAGATCTTAACGATTTTAAGAATGGAAGTCCTGATCAGAAGAAAAAATTTGTTCAAGATTTAGGGCAGGCATACCAACAAATTGGTTTTGTTTCAGTATACAATCATGAGTTAAGTGATGAATTAACTGCTAGTTTGTATCAATCTACTCAAGAATTTTATGCTCTCCCTTTGGAGACTAAAATGAAGTATCATGTAAAAGGTCTTGCTGGGCAACGCGGTTTTACGTCTTGGGGTACAGAACATAGTAAAGATAGTAAAGTGGGAGATTTAAAGGAATTTTATCACTTTGGCCAAGAAATCCCAACGGAACTTCAGGGACAGTATGATTACCCCAAAAATGTACTTAATAATGAAGTCCCTCTATTTAATGAAAATAGCTTAAAAGCATTCTCAGCTCTTCAAGAAACAGGTAAATACATGTTAAGAGCCATTGCATTATTCCTTAATTTAGAAGAGTCATATTTTGATTCGTACATTGAGTATGGCAATAGCATCTTACGGCCCATACATTATGGCCCTATAAAAGAAGCTCCAAAAAATGCTGTACGAGCTGGACAGCACGAGGATATAAATTTGATAACGCTACTCATGGGAGCAAGTGCTGAAGGTCTTGAAGTTTTGGATAAGAAAAATAATTGGATTCCAATCACCGCACTCCCCAATCAACTGGTTGTTAACGTTGGAGATATGCTGCAACGATTGACTAACAATGTCCTAAGAAGCACCACTCATCGAGTAGTAAACCCTCCTAAAGATCAATGGGGAACAACTCGATTCTCTATCCCATTTTTCTTACATCCTACATCAGAGATGAGGTTGGATTGCTTGGACCATTGTGTCACTGTAGAAAACCCAAAGATGTATGAAGATATCTCTGCAGGTGAATTTTTGAATGAACGATTAAAAGAAATTGGTCTGATTAAAAGTAAGTAAAGTCAGCCCAATTATTCAAAATTGAAAATTACTACTTATTTATCTCATGACTTAATATGAATTCCTTTGCAAAAGAAGTCATAAAGATTAGTTGGCCTATTATCATAGGACAAATAGGCATGGTTCTTACTGGATTTTTTGATAGCCTAATGGTAGCAAAACTTGGGCACGAAGAGTTAGCTGCAGTAGGTATTAGCAATAGTATATTTTTCTTATTGGCTATTTTTCCAATGGGTGTTACTATGGCTTTTTCTGCTATCACTGGAATACTACAGGGGAATAAAAAAACATCATTGTACCACTACTTTGTAAAAGACAGTTTTACATCCACTATCATTTTATCTGGTCTAATTAGCATAGTCATATGCATTATTACCAAAAACTTCGAATGGATTGATCAACCTGAAAATGTAACACAAATTTCTAAACCATATTTCACTCTACTCAATTGGTCTTTAATGCCAATGCTTATTTTTTTCTTTGCAAAAAATATAAGTGATGGTTTCAGTTATACAAAAGGAGGAATGTTTGTAACTATTTCAGCACTTTGTCTGAACATTTTCTTAAACTGGGTATTGATATATGGGAAACTTGGATTTACTGCATATGGCGTTAATGGTGCTGGATATGCTACAATAATATCAAGAGTTTATATGGCCATTAGCATGTTCATTACACTTTTTAGATCATCCAATACACCATTGAAATTTTCTACATTTATTTCATCCTTAAGCAATTCAAGTAGAATAAAATTTTATAGAAAAATAATCCGATTAGGGTTCCCTAGCGGTTTGCAATACTTTTTTGAAGTAGCTGCTTTTGCAGGTGCAGCCGTAATGGCTGGATGGCTTGGAGCTAAGGAGTTGGCAGCCCATCAGTTAGCAATTACCATTGCGTCATTTACATACATGTTTGCTGGAGGTATTGCTGCAGGAGGCAGCATATGTGTGGCAAAAGCCTATGGAAATAAAAATTTCAATCATGTGAAAAAGTATGGAAAAGCATCCTGGCAAATTGGTTTTATTGTCATGAGTTTTTTCGCTATTATTTTCTTATTTTTCAATCATTCTCTAGCACAATTATTTTCTGATAAAGAAGAGATCATTCAAATGGGAGCTCATCTTTTAATTATTGCAGCCATCTTTCAGTTAAGTGACGGGATTCAAGCGATATCTGTTGCATTATTGAGGGGCATCACCGATGTGAAACTTCCTAGTTTTTTTATATTCATAGCCTACTGGGTTATTGCTATCCCTTTGGGATACGTCCTCTCTAAGTCATCCCAATATAGCCATTGGTTGACTGGGCTGAATGGCATATGGATTGCTCTAAGTGTGGGACTTACTATATCTGCTGCAGGTCTCTCATATCGTTTTTATTATTTACTTCGTAGATCATGAAATTTATTTATATATTTTCATTGCTCCTTTTTTCATTATTTACATTAGCACAGTCTACTATAGGAGTAATTATTGAGCCAAGTTTTAATACCCCTCAATTCAAAAAATCTTCTCAATCAGATTCTATCAAAAACATTTCCAATACAGATATAACTATAAGTTTTGGACTAGAAATAAAGAAAAAATTGGATCGATACAACGCAATAAGTTTTATTCCAGGGTTTCTTCAAACTAATTTACTAACTGTAAAAGAAAATCTTCAATTTTTAGATATAATACACCCCTCACTACCTGAGATAAAAGATCTATCTCAATCAGCAAATAAAATTGCTCGAGTAAGGTATAGGCAACAATATATTGGAACACAGATACTTTACAATAGACAACTTCAGTTTAAAAAAACACCCCCAAAGTTCAACTTAGAAATCGGCGGTGGGATGGGTCTTTACTATCTAATTGACCACTCCTTAAAAATAAAGACGGAAGGATTTGCATTAAATAACAAATTTGTTCATGTTAAAGAAAACGAAACTGGGATAGACCCAAATCCTATATTAATTCAGGCACTTTTAAATGCCAGCTTACTTTACGAGGTTACGCCAAACTATACCTTAAACGCAGGTTTTAAAATTGGGCTACCTATTACCAAAACAAACAATAAATCTTTTGCATTCAGGATATACAATACTGGTATTAGAATAGGTATAACTAAGCTAATTTAGTTATCGCATGAGATAAACTTCCCCCTTTGATACATATGGTACCTCAGTACCGTTTTCAGGTTTTTGATAGCGAATTATAAAAAAATAATACCCCTCATGGGCTAATTCTCCTTGATAATTTCCATCCCAGTCAAATTCATCATCAGAGCTTTTAAAGATTAATTCGCCCCAACGATTATAAATCTGCATTGACTTCAATGTTACATTACCTGTAGGTTGAAAAACATCGTTTAAACCATCATCATTGGGGGAGAAAGCATTTGGAATAAATATTTCACAAGCGAACGGTAAAAAAGTAAGATTTACATCATCCGTAAAACTCCCACATTGATTTGAAACAGTAACTGAATAATATCCGCTAGATGTTATGCTTCTCTTTCCACCAGTATACCCATCATTCCATGTATAAATCGCATTCTGAGATATTAAATTTATATTTTTCACACCATCACCACATAGCAAAGAATCATTTCCAAGATCAAAATTTGGAGCTGAAACCATACTTATTATTACTGAATCTCTATAGCTACAACCATTTTCTGTTTTTTCTGCCCAAAAAATACCTGGACTTTTAATAATAATTGAAGAATCAATATCTCCAGTATTCCATAAAATGGATGTATTCTCTTGGTCTATTTTTTTAACAAAACTATCCCCCTTGCAAATGGTAGTATCATTCCCTAGTTCATAAATAGGTAACTCAAAAACTGAAGTTGATTGAGTAAATGTATCCATACATCCATCAACATCTACGGCATACGATATTTGATGATTCCCAACTAAATTTGGGCTAAATACCCCATTATTTATTGTTAAAGTACTAATCCAATTTCCCTCGGATATTTTAGGGTTTAGAGTAAAATCTTCATCTCCAATACAATAAAAGGATTTAAGGCCATCAAACGAATTATCCGGTTGGTTTACTACAGTTACACTATCTTTATAGATATCATAACAACCATTTGCATCTGTTACTTCTAATATCAATTCGTAATCGCCTGTCGAAGAATAGGTGTGAGATGTTTTTGCTGTGCCCGATGTATTTCCATCACCGAAATCCCAAAGATGTGTTGCTGTCACATCTAACGTATTGTGTTGAAAATTAAAAAGATTGTCATTGATACAACTTACTGAATCTAAAACTAAAAGCGAGGAATCAATTGGTCTTTTTCTGACCTCAACAGTCAAATCAAATGAATCTGTGCACAATTCATCTCTTGGAGTAAATGAATTTGATATAATTAACTTAACCTTATATACCCCAGGGTTTTGGTATGAAACGTCTCCATTTATAATTTGATTATCAATAGTCCCATCCCCATACAACCACTTAAAAACAGTATTCGAATAAGGTGTGCTGAGGTATCGAAAAGTTGAATTATCCTTGAAATAAAAATGATTTAAACTCCCCCCTGATTGGTAATAACATTGTACTAGTTTATTGTTTGGATATGCGGGATCTATTCCAAAGTTTACGACAGGCTCAGGAGCAATTGTATCATATTTGACAACTTCTGCAATGCAACCAGGACTGGTAACTTTTAGTTTGACTGGGAATATCCCATAGGTTGAATAAGATTTAGTTGGGGTAATTTGATTAGAGTTCGTGAGATCTCCAAAATCCCATCGATAGACTAATGTATGAGGCTTTGACTGAGTAATACTCGGTGTAAAATCAGTACTATTACCAGTTTCACATTGGTAATTATCACTCATTAAAAAATCGACTGAGAGAGTTTCTGTCTTGACATTTTCTTCGGGATAATTCGTATTTAAGTAATCAAATACTAATCCTGATCCATTGTATTCAAAGACCGAAAAAAAGTATGTTTCATTGGGGTCTAATTTTTTGACTGTAACAGATGAACCAATCCCATTATATACTATAAATTCGCTCCCACTAATTGAACTCCCATTACCAAAACTATCTGCGGCCAAATAATAAGTGTTTTTAACAGGGAGAGATGAAACAGCAGTATTTTTAGAAGCAAGAACTATTCGAAAAGCACCATTTCCACTGGCCCAAGAGATTCTAGTTTCTGTACATGAAGTCTGATCAATGACCATGTTAGATGCAGCAACTGTTGGACCTTGTGCTAAAGAAGTTAACACGGACAAGAAGGCTATTAAAACGCTACAGACTCTCAAAATTAGTGATACAAATTTAATGATTTCAATACATTGTTATGAAATATATCTCCTATTGGAGTCATATTCTAGCAACAATTCCCAAAGGCAAAATTTGATTAGTTCTTGAATTCAAGCATAATTCTGATATCTCAAAATCTCTATCTCCAAAATAGTCTTTCATCAGATTCTGAATGATGTATGGAGATAACCCCAGTGAATAGACATTTAACACCAAAAAACCTTTTGGAGATAAAATTTGAGCGACTTGTTCTAAAAGAGTTCCCAGCTTCTGTTCAAGTTTCCAACGTTCGCCTTTTGCTCCAATCCCATATGCTGGGGGATCTAATATAATTCCTTGATACTTTTTGCCACGTTTTACCTCACGACTAACAAACTTTAATGCATCTTCCACAACCCATCGAATCCCCTTCAATTTACTATGAGCTTGATTTTCATTTGCCCAGCTTACAACTTGCTTAATAGAGTCTACATGAACGACATCCATATTTGCTGCTTTAGCAGCAAGAGAAGCACCACCCGTGTAAGCAAATAAATTCAGAACACTCCCTTTCCCATTAAATACTAGTGATTTTTTATAAATATAATCCCAATTGGCAGCTTGCTCAGGGAATATTCCCACATGTTTAAACTGCGTAAAATTGAGCTTCATTTTAATTCGATGTTCTGACAATCGATAATGAATATACCATGGTCTGAGCTTACTTACGTGTTTCCAAACCCCTTTGTGACTTCCTTCTTGTGCGAAAGAAGCAGTTGATAAATCGTTCCACTCATCAGCGGTCATTCGCTGATTCCAAATAGCTTGAGGCTCAGGTCTTGCTAGAATCTGACCAGCAAACTTCTCTAATTTCATCCCATTACCAGAATCTATTAATTCATACTCCGCCCAATTATCTGGGGTAATTGCCTTTATCATACTACTTTTATTTCATCTGGTTTTAAGGGAGGTTGATTGACCATGTGCAAATATATACTTGCTAAAGCTGCAACATCATTTTGGCAATAAGTTCTTATACGTTCTATATTTTTATCTTGATAATAAACATCAAATATTTTGCTCCCATCAATATCGTCTTTGGGAGATGGAATATCAAATACTGCAGCTAAAAGATCAAGTGAAGTATAATTCTTAAAATCTCCAAACTTCCATAGATTCATCGTGTCTAAATGCTTAACATCCCAAGGTTTCTTACCCGCTAAATCCAATATATCTGGCATTTTTATCCCATTAATGAGAATCCTTCTACTCAAATATGGAAAATCAAATTCTTTGCCGTTGTGAGCACATAAAAAATGTAATTTAGGGTTGTAATTTTTCTGAAGTAATTCACAAAATTGATCAAGTATCATGTATTCATCTTCCCCGTAAAAACTTTTAACGCGAAACTCGCGATCATCCTCATCATGAATAAACCCCACTGAAATACAAATAATCTTCCCAAACTCTGCATAAATGCCTGCCCTAGGATACAACTCCTCAGGAGTTCCATCATTTTTAGCTATTTGTTTAGCTTTCCTATCCCATAATTTTTTCCATCGATTATCCATCGAATGGTAACTTTCATGTTGAGGCACTGTCTCTATGTCTAAGAATAAGATGTTTTTCATATGGGTCTGATTGATTTATGTCCACAAAAATAGTTTTTGTTAAATGACTCCTATTAAATATGGCTATCTATGTTGTATTATTTATAAATTTGTTTAATGAAATCTCTATTATACCCTACTATATCAATGCTCATTTTATCTTATTTTAATTCATTTGGTCAATTCAATGAAGACTTCTCAGATAATGATTTATTAATCAACCCTCAGTGGATTGGAGATGTCACTAAATTTAACACGATAGATAGTAAACTTCACTCCAATAGCAATATAACTTCTGACCAATTTTACATCAGCACAAAAAATAAATCAGTTTTAGAATCTGAATGGAAAATTTCATTGAATTGTGACTTCAAAACTTCTTCCGCAAATTATATAGATATTTTCCTTGCATCAGATAGTGTCGATCCATCCAAGGCTAATCATGCATATTTTATTAGAGTTGGTGACACTAAAGATGACATTTCAATGTATCGAATATATGATGGATTAACAACTCAACTCACCAACGGAACTGACAACAAAACTGAAAAGAAAAAAATGGGCATCCACGTCATTCATCAGGCAAATGGGAAATGGACTATTAAAGTTGATTATAATGATGGTAATCTCCCAGTAATTGAGGGTGTGGTGAATGATTCTAAAATAACTAACTCTGAGTTTTTTACCATAAGAGTAAAACAAAGTACATCGAGCTTTTTTAAAAAACATCAATTTGATGATATTGTGGTTGGACTAATTATTAAAGATCTCACTCCACCTAGAGTGGACAGTATAAAATTTCAAAACCCAAAAACAATAATTCTATCCACCAATGAACCCATATCAACAACCGATGCAATTTTCAAATTAAATCGTAATGATGGTATTCCTAAATCTATTGAAGTAAATAACTCGGAAATTCAAATTCATTTCAAGGACTCTATAGAAAATGGCAATTATATACTGAGCATAGAAAAACTGAAAGATCTTCATGGCAATAGAATTGATACATTTTTACAATTTGAGGTTAATCTTCCAAAAAGCCCTGAGAATGGCGACTTGATTATCAATGAGCTATTCCCAGATCCATCTCCAACAATAGGTCTTCCAGATGCAGAATACATTGAATTATTTAATTTGAAAAACTTCTCCATGAGTCTTGAAGGTTATACATTAGCAGATGAAAATTCAGTAATCACTCTTCCAAAGATCACGATCTCTGAAAATGGGTATGTGATTTTATATAATAAAGCAGACAAAGAATTGTTCCAATCAGTCCCCAATGCATATGGAGTAGAAGGCATGCCAACGCTCAATAACTCCAGTGATGTAATTGTTATAAAAAATAGGTAGAGTCAATTAATTGACTCTATAAATTACACCAATCTGTTCTACAAAAATGATATTAAAAAAAATGGTGGATACTCATTAGAAAGAATCCAACCATCCTCTGATTGCCATGACAGCTTGAATTGGATTGGGAGTAATCATCCCGATGGAGGCACCCCAGGAAAAGTGAACTCCGTTGATGGATTAATTTATGATACTATACCACCATACATAATATCCTCAAACATGATTAACTCAAAAGAAATTCATCTACAACTAAGCGAACTTCCAACAAATACTGAGGCATTTAAAGTAGAAAATTATAAACTTTTCCATAGTACAACTCACCCATTACTTGTTAATATTGATGAATTAACCACTACAATCTCAATTCACTTTGAAGACCCGCTTCCTTCGACTACCATATTTACCCTAAATATAGGATTATTGGGTGACTGCACGGGAAATATGAATCAAGACATAATTGTAAAAATTATCCCGATTCAAAAACCAAAAAAAGACGATATCATCATTAATGAAATATTATTCAACCCCTACCCTGAAGGGATAGACTTTGTTGAACTTTACAATACCAGTGACTACTTTTTCCAACTACATGACTTGACCTTCAAGACCTCCCAATCCAATACAACTAGTTATTCTATTCAATCAAATAAAAATGGAATTATATACCCCCATCAATTCATTGCACTAACCATTGATACCAATCAAACAAAATTTGATTATCCAAACTCTAAAGAATTGATACAAATACTTAAAATGCCCCCTATGAATAACACATCAGGAGATTTGAGTCTTTACCAATCTGATCTTTTACTGGATTCCGTGTCATATCACGAGGACCAACATTTTCAACTACTCAGTGACTACGACGGAGTTAGTCTAGAACGGATAACCTTCGAAGGCAATGGATATGACCCAAACAATTGGCATTCTGCAAGCAGTGTGGAAGGTTATGCAACGCCAGGGTATCAGAATTCACAATATACCAATACTTTGAAAACAAGGGATCAGTTTGGACTAAACTCATCCATAATCTCTCCCGATGGAGACGGTTTTGAAGATTTTTTAATCTTAAATTATGACATGAACGAACTCGGCTATGTTCTCAATGGTTATATTTACAACCTTGCTGGCTTTCAAGTGCATCACCCTTTCAATAATGTTCTACTGAGTAGCGATGGAAATTTGAAATGGGATGGTTTGGATTCAAATGGTGTCAAACTTCCAATTGGAAATTACATTTTACTAATTGAGGCGTTTAACGAAACCGGGGAAATCATAAAAAAGAAAATAGCGTTTGGAATTACCGGAATATTTTAATGCAAATATGCTTACAACAGAATCAACATCAAACCACGATAACTTAGAAGAAAAATCAACCCTTGATTTATTAAAAGGGATGAATAAAGAGGATCAATCTGTCCCCCATTCAATAAATAATGAGCTTAAATCTATCCAAAATTTAGTAGATGCTGCATATCAAACTATGAGTCAAGGGGGTCGATTATTCTATATTGGAAGTGGCACAAGTGGTAGGCTAGGAATAGTAGATGCCAGTGAATGTCCACCAACCTACGGTGTTGATCCTGGAGTTGTTAATGGTATCATAGCTGGAGGAGATCAAGCGATAAGAAATGCCGTAGAAAATGCTGAAGACGACCCTTTACAAGGTTGGTATGATCTAGAAAAACATGACATAAACAAACTTGACTTTGTGATTGGAATTAGTGCTAGTGGAACGGCTCCTTATGTTCAAGGTGCACTAGAAAAATGCAAAGAAAATAATATATCAACCGGTGCTATTGCATGTAATAAACCCAGTAAAATTGCTTCAATGGTTGATTATCCCATTGAAGTAGTTGTAGGACCCGAATTCGTAACTGGCAGTACTCGAATGAAAAGCGGTACTGCTCAAAAACTCATTCTCAATATGATTAGTACTAGTCTTATGATTAAACTTGGTCATGTTCAAGGAAATCAAATGATTGATATGCAATTGAGCAACAAAAAATTAGTTGCTAGAGGTACGCGAATGATAATGGAACAAACAGGGCTAGACGAATACACAGCCAACGACCTTCTCATCAAACACGGAAGTGTGAGAAAAGCCGTTGATCATGCTTCTAACTGGTAATTTGGGTATTAGGTGACCAGCATACTACAATAAGAGAATTTCATCCTTGGGATATTTCAATGAGAATCCATAATCCAATTGTTTTTTCTCAAGACCTTTCAGGTTAATATCCCACGATAAAACCCCAGTCTCTTTGTTTAGCTTTCCATTCCCGTGTGTGGACGTTATCTCAATTTTATCATTTTTACTCACTGGGATATGGTCCTCTATTGTAAGATGCACTTCGCCTCTGTTCTTATTCTTAATCGTGATTACATAATCTGCAGAATATACCTTACTATTCTCGATCAACTTCTTTTTGGTTTGACTATCTGTCTTTTTTCGTTCTACATAAACGCTCCGATCTCTACCCATAGAAACCTCTAATGTATCATCCGTGACTGATGGATTTACAACCGTTCTACCAATAAAGGTATTACCATAATAGATATTGGCTTGACCTGTTAGTAAATCCAGTGATTCCCAATCTGTCAATCGAGCAACAACGAATGCGTCTTTTTCAAGTTTGGGGACCAAATACAATTGAAATTTAGTACTCACTTTTTCACTTTTAAGATCCATGTAGTGAGGTTTCCCCCCTGAGGATACGTTCATTGGCAAAGCAATATCAAACTCAACTGAACTAAAATTCTGAACCTTATTGGTATATTCATAAAGCATCGATGCCTCTTCTTCTATCTCCATATCATCCTCCGAAACACTTTCCATACTAACAGATTTTGCAGACACCGCATTCCCCTCCAAATACAACCCTTTCTTTGCCCTATCCTGATGGATAAACCGCTGAAAATTCACAAACCAAATCGGTAGTTTTGGTTTTGTATTCCCTTGATTAGGATTCGCATTCGACACCTTTACTTTTACTTGATTCCAATCTTTCCCAGTATTTTGATATACTTGAGCTTTATATATCAATGTAATATCTGATTGGTGATCTTTTGCTATCAAGTCATAATGTGGATTCCAACCAGCATTTCCAGATAAATAATTTAGCTTTATTGTTCCATTAGTAGCAGATTGGCTTAATACAGTCACAATTACTTGATGATGATATTTGGGGGTAGGTTGGATATTCTGATTCTGTATTAACTGTCTGAGCTCTCGCAACTCATGTTTAAGTTTTTTGTGATGATTAGCCATTTTCTTTGCTTGAATTGATAGTACATATTTCATTTGAGCCAATTCTTTTAATTCTTTCCTCAAAAAATTTGCTGTTCCTTTCAAGAGTTCAAGCGAATCTGAATTTGATGTTCCTTTAACAAGAGGATTAGCCATGATTAGGTTTCTTTCTTGCTCTATTGCATTCATCAATTCTGAGTTTTTATTTATCCTCAACTGACTATTTTGCAATGAATCTTTCAAAACTTTTTCTCTTTCCAAAAATTTAGGGGAAACATTACTCTTTTGGTTATTAGGTGTTTCCATGTAATAACGGTATTGAGTGTTCAAGATTGTAAATTTCCCTATTCCAGCTACCTGAATACTTGCCTTGTTGATGTATGGAGATACATCGTTAAAAACAAAATGGGAAGTGCCTTTGGGAATCGATGTATAGGCCTGTTTAAACAATTGAGCATTTTGCATAAAAACCGTCACACTTTTAATCTGGTCGTTGACAATGATCTCTTTCTCTTCTGCTTTCAAACAGGTTGATCCTAAAATACTCGCAGCTAAAACAAAAATTAATTTTTTCATACTGCTTAATCCCTCCAATATTAAATAGGTAAATGATAAAAGACAAAACACAAAAGGACTTCATTATTTTTGCAGCTTGGAAGATTTAATAACCATACATGTAACTGACCTCTCAGGAGAAGAACACCAAATAGCAGCTCCCACAGACATGAACCTGAATGTAATGGAGGCTATTCGAGCTAATGAGATTCCTATAAAAGCTACATGTGGAGGTATGGCCATGTGTGCTACTTGTAATTGCTTGGTTAAGAGCAACCACCCACTTCCCGAGATGAGTGAAGATGAGGAAGCCATGCTTGATGAGGCATTTGTTCTCGATATTGACGGAAGCAGGTTAATGTGTCAAATTCCAGTATCTGATAAAATTGATGGTTTACAAATTCAATTGGGAGAACTGACTGCTGAATAATTAAAACCAGACTGAAAAAGATAAGATTAATTTCCAGCAAAATTTTGCTTCTATTCAAAAAGTATCTTATCCCATCTACTTCTCTGTATTCTTGCATATAATTTGATATGAATTATTTGAATTTATAGAGCAAAAAGTTACATTTGCAGCCCTATTTTCAAGAATAAAATAATTTTATTGTGGATACATTATCATACAAAACCATATCGGCTAACAGCAAAACTGTT
>JAQWZS010000144.1 GCA_029253325.1 Bacteroidia bacterium | reverse complement strand
ATGGATTTACCCATTTTGCCATAACCGATAATTGCAATATTCATGTTGTGAAAGGCAAAACTAATATTTAAGTTTACTTTATTTGCGTTTTATAAGGAACAGATTTGAATAAAAAGACTCGAAAATATGTAGGCATACTTTTAATCTTGGCTATGCTTTGCTTGTCGGCAGGTTATTATGTGTTTTTTGCTATAAACACGACCCCTTCTAGTGATGGAGTTTATTTTTACATCCGTCATGATGATACCTACATGACTGTGCGAGAAGGATTGATTAACCATAAGATTGTAAAGAACGTAAAGACCTTTGATTTAGCAGCTCAAAAGATGAATTTATCCAATACATTCAAACCTGGTCGATATAAGATAGGTGGCCGCTTTACCAATGTAGAACTCATCCGAAAAATTAGAAATGGAAACTGGGATAAGGTGATAGTCAAGATAGATGTAGAAATGACTAGAGCTCAGATAATGGATCATTTAGTCGCTAGTTTAGAATCCAATAAGGAAGTATTAACTGAGGCAATGAATGGATATTGGGTTCAACAAAATGGGTTTACTGATGAAAATAAGTGGTGTATTTTTCTTGCAGATCATTATCATTTCAATTGGGCTCTTTCAGCAGATGACATTGTCCAACGATTTTTGTATGAATACAATACATTTTGGTCACCTGATCGTCAAGCCAAAGCTAAATCATTGGGACTAACCACTAAAGAAGCATGCATTCTTGGAAGTATTGTTGATGCAGAAGCCATTCATGTGAATGAAATGCCGACTATAGCAGGTTTATATTTAAATCGACTGAAAAAAGGAATTTTACTCCAAGCAGATCCAACCGTGCTCTACGTAGTTGGAAGAGAGGGTAGAAGACGAGTTTTGAATAGGGATTTAAAAACGCCTCACCCGTATAATACTTACCTTAACAAGGGATTGCCTCCAGGCCCCATATTTTCTCCAGATAAACGAGCAATTCTGGCAAGCATAAGCCCTAAAAAACACAATTTTATATTCATGTGTGCTAGGCCTGATGCATCCTATTATCACAACTTTACAGCAAGTGCAGCACAACATCGGAAAAATGCTCGTGCTTACAGGAAAAGCCTCAATGCTCGAGGAGTGATGCGTTAGTATCTTCTTCGACGTTTAGCCCCGTGACTACCACTACTTTCACGACGTCTACCTCGATTGTTACCCCCTCGGTGATCGTTGCCTCGATCTCTTCGTTTGCTTCGTTTTTCTTTTCGGTCACCACCGCCTTCAGGTCTTGGAGAGCTTTCTTCAATCGCAACTTCCCGTCCATTGAATTCCATTTGTTTGGCAGCTTTCTGAAGATCAGTGGTATGCCCAGATTCCATTTCAAAAAATGAGAACATTTTCATGATTTCGATCTGACCAATTTCTGGCGATAATCCACCCATGTGAGAATTAATCATTCCCATGAGTAATTTGGGACTAAAGCCGTCCTTCTTCCCTTGATTAATAAAATAGCGTGTCATGTGAGCAGCCGTTTTATGTTCACGTCTTTCTCTTCGGTTTCTTCTTTCACCACGATCATCGTGATCTCTTCCGTTGTTCTTTTCTTTATTTCGCTCTCGTTCTCTTTTATCTGATGTTTTATTCAGGTCAGGTGCATCTCGATAATATTCTAAGAACCGATTAAACTCTGTAGAAACAATCTTTTTCAAGACTTCTTCTTTAGTCATGTCTTTGAACATCTCAAATATTTGAGGTAAGAATCCATCGATATGACTGTTGGCTATTTCAGTCTCTTTGATATTATCAATCAGACTAAATAGTTGCTTTTCACAAATTTCTTGCCCATTAGGTATGAGCACTTTTTCAAATTTTCTACCAATCTTTTTTTCAAGGTATCGAAGTCGATTTTCTTCTTTTGCAGTAAGTAGCGACAATGATATTCCTACGTTTGCTGCTCTACCAGTTCTACCACTTCGATGCACATATACGGCATCCTCATCGGGCAATTTAAAATTGATTACATGGGTGAGCTCATTGACATCCAAACCTCTAGCCGCAACATCGGTAGCAACCAATAACTGCAACTGACGGTTTCTGAAGCGATTCATGACATAGTCACGCTGTGCTTGAGATAGATCTCCATGAAGTGCATCCGTATTGTAGCCATCCTCTGCAAGTCGTTCGGCAACCTCTTTGGTTTCCGCTCGTGTTCTGCAAAAGATAATACCATAAATATCTGGTGCTATATCCACAGCTCGCTTAAGTGAGGGGTATCTATCCCTAGAGTTAATCTTATAGTATTGGTGGGTTACATTAGTATTTGCTTGTTGTTTACTTCCTGCGGATATTTCTGCAGGGTCTGTCATGTATTTTTTACTTAGTTTGACCATGTCAGGTGGCATGGTAGCAGAAAATAATAAGGTTTGTTTGTCTTGAGGAGTATTGGCTAAAATGGCATCCAAGTCCTCTGCAAATCCCATGCTTAACATTTCATCTGCTTCGTCTAAGACTAAGTATTGAACTCCTTCAAGATTAAGGCGATTTCGTTTGATGAGGTCCAGTGTTCTTCCCGGTGTTCCAACAACAACATCGCAACCACGCTCTAATTTTCGAATCTGTTGATTGATATCTGCACCACCATAAACTGCTACAGCTTTGAAGCCGGGCATATTTTTTGAATAACTCTTGATATCTTCAGCAATTTGAAGCCCTAGCTCTCGAGTAGGACTTAATACAATGCACTTAATGCCCTTTTCGTTTGGGTCAATTTGATTGAGGATAGGCAAGCTGAATGCAGCTGTTTTTCCCGTTCCGGTTTGTGCAAATGCAATTAAATCTTGCTTGGATTCTAATACCTTCGGTAAGGCAAGTTTTTGAATAGGCGTAGGTGTTTCGTAGCCTAAGTCTGTGATGGCACTTAAAATCTCTGATTTTAAGCCCATTTCTTTAAATGTACTCATTTTATAATTTGTTAATTAGCAAATGAGCATTTTTCGACATGAGGTATAAATCCAGACTGCTCCGCTGCTATATTTCGGTGCGAAGGTAACGATAAAAAATAGTTTTTAATGTAGTATGTGTTTTCTAACCCAATAAACGCTCACAGCATATAGCAGTTGCCATGGCTGCATTGAGGCTTTCTGTTTGGATATTGCCCGGAATAGTAATAGCGGTGTGCTTTATGGTTTCGACTAGTGATTTTGAGATGCCATTGGCCTCGTTACCCATCAATAACACTCCCTGCTCTTGTTTGGGTAGAGTTCGGATATCTTTACCATCGAGTATGGTAGCAAATACTTCTTTTTGATTTAATAATTCTTGGAGGTTTCCATATTTCAATTGAACTCTCAAAAATGAACCCATGCTAGATTGGATAACCTTAGGATTGTATAAATCGACCGTATTTTGACTGCAATAAATCGTATTGATTCCATACCAATCAGCTATGCGAATGATGGTGCCTAGATTACCTGGGTTATTGATTTCATCCAATGCAATTTGCCATGAGGTTTCTACCAGATTTAGATCATAAAATTGAGCAACAGCTAAAACTCCTTGAGGGTTTTTTTGTTGAGATATCGATTCAAATTCTTTGGGTTTAACCAAGAAAATATCATTCGATTCTTGTGATTCAATAGTTCCCTCAAAACCAGTGGAACAGACAATTGATTCTATGGGCCAATTGCTTTGGATTAATTCATTCACAGATTTTAGTCCTTCAACCATAAATAGACCATACTTTTGCCTGAACTTTTTGAAATGAAGTTGCTGGTATTGTTTTATTTTAACTTTGCTGAGCAATGAT
>JAQWZS010000193.1 GCA_029253325.1 Bacteroidia bacterium | reverse complement strand
CAGGGTCTGCTAGGTTGTTCGAACCGATGGTAGACAGATTATGAACCAAATTAATATGAGTAGAGGTGGTTGTAGATGCAGGTGGATTCGAAGTGGGTAATGATTGAGTGATATTTGTTGAGTTAGGATTAATTACGTTACCTGAAGCATCTTTAAAAGTAATTCGAACATCTTCTTCAGCATCTATATCTTCAATACACAACAAAGTGTTTGCAGGTATGTTAGAGGCAAAAGTTATGGTCTTTTTTGTATAATTTGTTGGGCTTGTTTCCTTTAGGGCTATTGCACTTCTGGTGGCTAAATTTGAATAACCAGAGGGTAAAATCCCCGCAGAAGTCCAACTCACATTTTGATCTTGTTCGAAACCAGAAGGCGAATTCATTGTAATTCCTATCCCAGCGAAAGTACCAGCGGTGTTACTGGTGAAAGAGGAATATGTAAAATTGGACATGTCTTGGCTATGACTGATTAGTGGTGATAAAAAAAATACTAAAAAAGTATTTCTTGTTAAGATTTTTGTTATCGACATAATTTTTTGGTTATGCAAATTTAAAAGTTTTTTAAAAAAAAACTAAATAATCATCATACATGAAGGTCAGCTAATAAAAAGGCGGAATAGTGAACTAAAATTCAACTATTCCGCTCTGGTAGAGTCTTTGAGACTTTTATCGAATCTTTAGACTGAGGATCTAGTCAAATCAAATTAGTTGGTTCGATAAAATCCTATTGATTAGACTCTTTGAGATTATTATCGAATTTAATAGGTTTAAAATAATCAAAAATAAACAAATCAGAAAAGATGGGATAACCTAACTTTTCACTCATTAGAGTATACTTTTCCTTTAACTTTACTTTTTGTTTTTCGGTTTTAGATTTATCGAAAAGATAAACTTGATATAGGATCTTAATAAAGTCTTGGTAACTGTACCTCACAATATTTTCATCAAAAAGATTAAAAAAATTACGCTCTAGATTGCTCAAAACGTTAATTCTGTAATAAAATACGCACATCAGATAATAACAGTTAAGATGGTGTTTTTGGTAGTAATACTCTGTTTCATAATTAAAATTAATTTTTTCAATCAAGTACTTCATTAGTATCACATTTTTTGTAATAATAGCTGATATGAATAGCTCATATGAGTGGTCAATTAATGTTGTTTTATTTTTTATTTTGGCATAATATTTATCTAAAATATGTTCTACATCAGATTGACTTTTTGACATTAGTTTAAGTGCAACTAGTCTACTATTTAAAATAGGATTCAGTTTTATTTGATTGTTAAATTTAATGTCTTTTACTGGATTAAGATTTACAAAATTTTTAAACTCAATTAACGCAGAAGAAAACAGAGAAATCTCATAATCAATATCATTTTCTTTGATTTTTTCAGCAAAATCACCATAATATCCATTCAAACTTGAGTAATCTACAAAAGTTAAAAAAACACACCTTAAAAAATTTTTATTCTTTAATAAAATGGAATCAATTTCAGGTTTTTTTCTAAATAAAAGACCTATGGAATTACCAAAATCTAAAATCTCTGAATATGTATAGTTTTCGTATTTAAGTTCTTCAATTTTAAACAGAGAGTCTATTAATTTATAATTCTTGATGTGAAGTAATTCTCTGATTAGTAGTGTAATAAAACTAATGAAATTTTCACTGCTATAGTTGGTTTTTATTACTAAGTCAATGATGAAATCGTCATTACCATCAGATACAGCTTTATAAGTAATTTGTGATAAATCAATTTTATCCTTGAATTGAAATGTCTGCGAAAAATGAATATAGTTTTTATAACCAATAAACTTAGCTAAAGTATTAAGTGTTTTATTATTTGGTTTAGTATAAGGAGCTAGTCCATATAACCTCCTTAAGGTGTTGTAACTAATATCTAAATTCAATGTCTCTAAAATAGCATTTGAAATGAGTTCACAATCTCCTCTGGTTCTTACAGGTCTTTTAATTTTATCTTCTACTTCTTTTTTAAGGATTTCAATCACGTATCAAATATGTATCATTCTTAGCTAATAATAATTATATTTTTAATAATTGTTGAAATATGGAGATACACAATTTTACTTCAGAAGTTGAATTAGATTATGAGGAAAATAGGATTCAGTAAAATTATGTGAAGTTATTGCATGCTTTGAACCAATCATTGATACAGCTATTTTATTTAAGGTTAAAAATTATTTTTAAATGTATCAATTATGTATCAAAACGTTGATATCATTATAATACTTTTGTTAAATGATAAAAAAATCGTTCAAAACTTTTCGCACATTTAATCTAGTATTACTTTTAATTATTAGTAGCTCAGTCAAGGCTCAATCATTAAAAACTTATTCAGGCACTTATAAGCTAGGCTATACAAATGGTAAAGCGACCTATTCATATAAGGAAAAAGATTATAAACAGACTAAACATGGAAGTTTTACATGGAAGAACTCTGTCAGTTACCGAGGTGATTATGGTAACGAGACACTAAAAGGATCTTTCAATAACGGAAAAGTAAATGGTAGCTGGACGCATACAACGAATATGAAAGAAAACGGTGTAACAACTAAAATTACAGCTATTGGTAATTTTAAAAACAATATGCCTAATGGTTTATTTAAATACAATGCTACTTTAACCAATAAAAATGGTTCAGCCACTATTAATGCTTCTGTAAATTACAAAATGGGACAAATGGTTGGTAACGTTTATTATAAGACATCTCCAAAAGGTGGTAATAACTTAACTACGGGCAAATTAAATTCAAATGGATTTATATTAGGTGAATATAAAGTTCACGTAGACACATATGATGATATTCTTAAAACTAATTCAAAAGGTGTTATTGAGATAATTGTAAGTAGAAATAGTGGCAATGTAACTTATAATAAAAACTATAAGGAAGAGTTGACAGGTGTGTCTGAGTTAGATATATATTATGATACCATTCAAATGCCAAAAGATTGGTATAATAGTATAACGAAGCTTATATGGGGTGACGCTGGTTTTTATAATTTGAAGTTTGAGGGAGTACCTAAATCAGACGAATTAAAAGGGCCATTATACCTGAAAGCGTATAAAAAAGGAGGTCTAGAGGCAAGTAAGTTAACACCCATAGCTGTATGGGAAACATACTCTGAAATGTTAAATAGTGAAATTTGCATATCAAAATTTAATAAAGTTCACGGTGAAATTTTAATGCTAAATTTCAATGAAAAAGATAGATTAGAAAAGAATCGAAATCAGATTTTATCTGCCGAGGTTAAGCTCCGAGATAGTATTATCAATTTAGACACATTGTTTCATAAAGATGTGAGGGAGTATTATCGTTCATGGAGGAAATTAAAAAAGGACTACAAATCATCTTTAGCTATGACTCAGAGCCAACTCTCAACTTTTGCTGAAGTTGAAAAGAAGATTTCAGAATTGGCTAAGCTTAAAATTGGTGCTACATCACTTGACAATGTTGGTTTAGACGATTCTACTTTATCTGTTTTAAATGACATTAAGTCTTTTTCTGAAATATTGAATTCGGTAAATTGTCCAACATCAGATGTCTTTAGAGACACGTCTCAATCTTGTCAAGTCAAGGTTTCACCGAGTTCAATTGGAACATTAATTGATGAATTGGAAAGCTCGATAAATAAAATAAGCTCTTACAAAGACAATTATAACGAGTCTCATATGAAAGCCTATAATGTTACCTCACTAGAAGATATAAAAAGATTAAATGAAAAGTATACTTTCTATACATCAACACAAGGGATGAGAACTGTAAAATTTAATGATAACTACACGTCTATTTTTTCAGAAACATTTACAAATGTAAATGGTCCAAATTTTGCCGAGGTTTTAAACAATGGCATTTCCACAGCCCAGAAGTTTAATGCTAATATTGACGAGTCACTTGATGAATTAGAAAAACTTAATTCAGAGGTATCTGTGAAATTTGTAAATATTAATGCAAAAAAAGAACTAGTTGATAAGTATACTGAAGTCATTAATTCGTGGTTTAATAGTCCTTCAAGTGAGATGTCCGATTTTATTTCAAAATTAGATCAACTCAGCAAGTACCAATCTGTAATCTTAGAAAAAATATCTACGTTTGAATCTCAGGAAAACCTTATTCTACCCAAAATTGAAGAAAGTAAAAACATAGCATCTTTATCAGGTAAACTTACTATTATTTATAATTCCTGGTGGTTGAATGATGCTCATAAAAATGCTGATTTAGCAACTAATTTGGATCAATTGATTAGCCTTCAAAGTAAATTTTTGAATTTAATTGGTGATAAGGATCAAACAAAGAGCGTTGCTAAAGAATTGAAGAAGGTAGATGATGCAGCAGTTATTTTAGAGACCCTTAGTCGATAATATAAACTCGACTTATCATATATTATGTACAACGAAGAACTAGAAAAACTAATAGAAATGGCTCTCATGGATGGAGAGTTGACCGAAAAAGAAAAGCAAATTTTATTTAAAAAAGCTGAAAAATTTGGAGTAGATCTAGATGAATTTGAAATGGTTTTGGATGCGAAATTATTTGAAAAACAAAAAGACAGTAAGTCAACTAATTCAGCTCCAAAATCCGATAAGCTTGGAGATGTAAAAAAGTGTCCGGCATGTGGTTCTATTGCTCCATCATTTGCCTCTAAGTGTGCTGATTGTGGTACAGAATTTAGAAATATTGATGCTTCTCAAAATATTACAAAGTTTTTTGAAAAACTTGATGAACTAGAGTCTAACAGAAAGGTTGTTTTGTTTAATACCTCAGAAGATAAATCCGGATTTAGTGTGGGTACACTTCTAAAGTGGTGGATTTTTTGGTGGATTCTTCTACCCATAAAATTAATTAACTTCATCATAAATAAATCAAAACCGGCTAAGTGGTCAACAACTGATTCAAGAAAGGAAGAAATGGTTATGAATTTTCCAGTTCCTAATTCTAGAGAGGAAATTATTGAATTTATTACACTATCCGTAAGTAAGATTAAACAAGTTAGCTTTATTAAAAAATTTGATGAAGAAGGTAAATACATAACCAAGTGGAACTCAATTTGGAAAAAGAAGGCTGAACAGGTATTTATGAAGGCAAAACTTTCAATGAAAGACGATAGTTCAACTGTTAAGTCTATCGAGCAAATTTTATTAGACGCTCGAGTTATTAAATCAAAAAAATAAAATAATATGGGATTATTTGGAAATAAATCAGAAGGTGGGTTTTTAGACGTCATTCGTTGTGACGAACAGGAATATTTAATACACAAGTGGAGACCTAGCGGTGAAGCTAATACCACAAAAAAGGAAAATGCAATAAGATATGGGAGTAGTCTAAAAGTCAATGCAGGTGAACTTGCCGTATTTGTCTACAAACAAAAAGACGGAAGCGTCCAAGATTTTATTGAAGGGCCATTTGATCATAAGATTAAGACAGCAAACTTTCCTGTTTTGTCCAATATTGTCGGTGCAGCATTTGGAGGTGAGTCTCCTTTTCAAGCGGAGATTTACTTTATTAATTTAGCAGGCAATAATCAAATTAGGTTTGGGGTACCCTATTTTAATGTGTACGACCCAAGGTTTTTAGATTTTGGAGTTCCAGTAGCTGCGAGAGGTACTATTACTTTTAACATTACGGACTATAAATCATTCATAAAATTAACTCGATTAATCAATTTTGAGCTGGATGATTTTAAAGAATCTATTAAAGATGCGTTAATCAAAAATGTTAAAGGGATTATTACCAGCATTCCTGAGTCTAACAATATTCCAGTTTTACAAATGGAACGTAAAATTCTGGAAATTAATGATTTAATAAATACACGATTGAAAGATGCTTTGGAAAATGATTTTGGGGTAAATCTTAAGAGATTTGATCTGGCCACATTAGATTTTGATAAGGAGAGTGAAGAGTATCAAAAGTTAATTAAGGTAACACGTGAACAACAAGAGAAGACCACTGTAGCTCAAACAGATGTTGGAATTAAAAACCTTGAAGATACGCAACGAATTAATGCTGAAAACATGCAGGAAACATTAAAAATTCAGCGTGAAGAAATGCAACGGGCTCAGAAGCTTACTACTGAATCCCAAAATATGTCTGCACATCAGCTCAACCAACAAACTGAGGTTGCAAAAACAGCAGCTGACAGTCTAGGCAAGATGGGTTCTGGTGGCGGCGGTGCAGGAGGCACTATGGACCCAGGTTCAATGATGGCAAGTATGGCTATGGGAGGTGCAGTTGGAAGTGGTATGGCAGGAATGATGGGCAATATGATGTCTGGAATGAACCAACACCAAAACACTCCACCACCTGCACCGGCTGTGTCCTATATGGTTGCAAATAATGGTCAACAAGCTGGTCCATTTACTTTAGATCAATTAAAACAATTTGCAGCTTCTGGAGAATTTACTAAGCAAACGCACGTATGGAAGCAGGGAATGGATAATTGGCAGCAAGCAGGAGATGTTCAAGAACTTGCTTCAGTTTTTATGGGCTCAACACAACCACCTCCTCCAACACCTTAAATATTTTGAATATGAACGATAACAATTTTTTTTCAATTAATAACCTGGTAGAGTTTGGAATTGGCATGACCATAGCCCAACAAATGGTAAAAAGTATGAACCAATCTATCGAAACAATGAAAGTTCCTGGAGCATCAATGCATAACCAAGCCTCTGCAGAAACCTTGTTTTATGCTATAATTGATGGAAATCAGATGGGGCCTCTTTCCAATCATGATATTACTCAGTTGGTTAGGGACAAAAAAATTGTTAATGAAACTTATTTGTGGAGACCAGGAATGCTTTCCTGGGAAATAGCAGAAAAAATTCCCGAGGTAATCAGATTAGTAGCACTTACACCACCACCATTTCCACAAAAAATAAAATAATCGTGAAATTTAATTTAATCCCTTCAATTATATCTATATCATTAAGTTCTTTGGTAGCTTATGGCTTTTTCGCTTTTAGCAATAATAATCCGGACACCTATTTTGATGAGATATCCATGCTTTTTGCATTTGTTTTTTCCTTGATTACATTACTTTCATCATTTGGAATAACATTTAAAACTTCCAGGATTACAACCTTAATAAAGACCTTGTCTTTGGTGTCATTTTTTGTAAGTTTAATTGCAAATATTTTTATTACTTCTATTAGCACAAGTATTCCATTTCTTATCATTTCTATGGGACTTTTGCTACTATTATATTCATTGATTTTATATGGTATTAACAAGAGTGACCAATAGACTGAAACTTATTAATTTGGTCTAATAGAATTTTATAAGCGACGAGTCATAGATTAAAAACTTGATTAAACTGTGAAATTTTAAGCTATCATTTTTGTAATTTGTAATAAAGGGCTCTTAGAAAATTTTCCTCTTCATCTTTGTGCTTCCATGAGTAACCTGAGGTTTTAAAAAGATTTCTGTTATCATTAGGGACGATCAATGCACCTTCAGTTATTGTAGAAGAATTTTTCATATTTTCTGATGAAGTTGCAAGTACAGTTCTGTCATTTTTGTAATAATTTTCCCAAAATTTTTGTTCATTAGAAATTTCAATATTTAATAAATGCTTGTAAAATTTATGTCTCTGTATCAAATGAGATCGATTTATTCCCATCCTAGGAACTTTTTTAAAATCATGTTTTTTAAAAATTTCTAATGCGGCAAGTGTTATGCCTGTAACTCTCCAATTATTAGGATTTATTGAAAATAAAGTTGATAACATTTTAATTTTATTGCCTTCAGGAGCAAGCATTTTTTTTATGACCAAATAATCATGGAATAGAACCTTTACAAGAATTTTTTTATCAATTATGTGATATTTTGTATAACCTTTTTTCATATGCTAAGCGACATAAATATACCTATTTTATTAAGAAATGACCTTTAATCATAATACTAAAATAAGTGATTACACAGAAAAACTAACGTTTACCAATACCAAACCACAGGGCTACAACACCATTCTAAGCAAGGGCTCTCTAAGCAAGTACAGAAAGAAGGCCAAAAAAAGCAGCCCGATGACTTATTCGATGCAAACAAGTCAAATAATATTATTTTTGAGTACTATTAAATATGAAAAAATATATTTTTCTGATAATCATTTCTTTGTCTATTTACACTAAACAAGTTTATTCACAAGTTGGAAGTATTACAACTAACCAAATTTTTTTTGATGAGGATATTGGACTCGACTTAAACAATCTTGAAGAAACTTTTTTGAACGTAAGTGCTGACTTGTATTTTAGTATTGATGGGGATGATTTTTTATTACTCCCCGGCACAACACCGACCGAAGGAAAACCTGCACCATCTATCTTAATGAAAAAGGAAAATGGAGAATGGAACTTACATAAAATTTATGATCAGGTTCTAATGAATGTACCCCGAAACGTTAAGATTATGAATGGCAATGAATTTGTTATTGGTGATTGCGGTGAACATGGAGATCAGCCCTGGCTTGGAAATATTTGGTGGGGAAAAATAACCTCAAACGGGATTGATTGGACTTTGGTGAATGATAGTAATGAAATGGGATACTTCCATGGTGTATCTATTGGAGATTTGAACAATGATGATCTTATTGATTTTGCTGGTGTTCCCAGCACATCAGCAGACGGTGTTACTTGGTATACATATGGAATCTTTATTCAAAATAATGATGGATCTTTTACCCGAAATAATGAATTTTGGGCACCTGATAATGATATGCCTTTTACAATTGATATTGACAATGTTTTAGGTGATAACAGAAATGAAATAATCACGGCTTCATACGGTGGCACTTGGAATGACACCGCAAATAGAATTGAAGTATACTCTTATGATAAAAATATGCAATCTTTCCAATTGGAATTCAGATCTGATCAAATTAGTGATTTTGGTCAGCAAGCTTTAGGAGCAACCAGTATCATATGCCAAGATTTTAACAATGATGGAATAAAAGACATTTCTGTAGCAAGAGAGTTTTTTGCTGGCGATATTGATGGTGATGGGAATGATGATGAAGATTCAAGTTTTAATTCATTTGAAGTGTGGCTAAGTGATGGTAAGGGTGATTTTAATTTATCATATACTAAAGTTTTCCCCTTTGACGAATTAAGGTTTAGAGAATTCGTTGTTTTAGATGCCAATAAAGATGGAAATTTAGATATTATATTAAGAACAAATGGAGGCACAGACTATTTTTCAGGTGATTTATCTGGCAATCCTGACACTTATTGGGATGAAATTCAAAGAGCTGTCACTTTAAATAAAAGTATTTGGCTTGGAGATGGATTAGGAAAATTTGATTTTTATAACTCAGAGAAATTAAGATTTGAAATGGATAATTATTCACCTGCAGTAATTAACCCTTTTATGCGAGATGATAAGTTATGTTTTTTGGGAAGTCAAATATCTGGTTTTCAAAATAATAATTTAGAGATAGAAATGATTGAAATTGAAATAGATTTAAATTATTCAAATCTATCATACAATCCCCTGGCTAATTCAGTTCTTGTAATTTATCCCAACCCTGCATCGTCTCTTGTAAAACTAGATAGTGATATAGAATATGACTTAGAATTATATGATATGGTAGGTAATAAGCTGATGTCACTTTCAGGTAACTCTATAAATATAAAACATCTTTCTGCTGGTACTTATATTATTGAAGCAAAAGACAAGTCAAGTAATGAAAAACTCACCTACAAGTTTTTAAAAAACTGAGAAGAACCCTCAAATTTAGCTACTAATAGAGGCTAAACGTGAAATGCTAGACGATAAAACAAAAAAAGCCCCGCAATCTGCGAAGCTCCTTGATTTTATTAGTAGGGACTTTGAAACTCTTATCGAATCTTCCTACTATTTCTTTATCACTTTGACGTGCTTTGTTCCCTGGTCAGAGGCTACTTGAAGAATGTACATTCCACTATTCCACTCAGAAGTATTCAACTTATGAATACCATTGGTGAATATGTGATTTTCGTGATGCACTTTTGACCCTTGCAAATTGGTTACTCCTATTTGATAAGCTTCTTCTTTAGATAAACTCACTATCAAAGACAATTCGTTAGTCATTGGGTTTGGATATGCAGACAAGTGTATACCATTTCCCAATTCATCAAAACGAACTACGCGAATATCAGAATACTCAGAAGTACCGTCAAAATCTACTTGCTTGAGTCGGTAGAACACGGTGTTTACCATTAGACGAATACCTTCATCCAAATAACTGTATACAATTTGGTGTTGACTATTGCCATTTCCAGTTACTTCGCCCACTGATTCAAAAGTTTTTCCATCATAGCTGCGTTCTATTTCAAAGTGACTGTTGTTAATCTCACTAGCGGTGGCCCAGTGAAGACTTGAACTGTGGTTATTACTAGCATGAACATCAAAATAAACTAAATCTACTGGTAGTGAAGCACTAATATTGTAGGTTCTAATACTACCCGCATTTGTTCCATTCCCGCTATTTCTATTAGCCCCTATTCCTAACTTGGTGCCATCACCTGATAATGATACAGCTTTCCCAAAGAAATCACCAGCAGCTTCACCATCTATATCAGATCCCAGTTGAGACCAACTACTACCTGAGTACCTATAAATTCTTGCTTGACCGGCATTTGTTCCAGTACCATCATTAAAGATAGCACCTACTGCTAAAATAGTTCCATCATCTGATAGGGAAACAGCTGACCCAAAGTAATCACCAGCAGCTTCACCATCTATATCAGATCCTAGTTGAGACCAACTTCCACTTGAGTACTCATATACACGAACATGGCCAGCATCTGTCCCATTACCATCATTTCGATTAGCTCCAATAGCCACTTTAGTTCCGTCACTTGATAAGGAAACAGATTTTCCGCTCTGATCGTTTGCAGCTTCACCATCTATATCAGATCCTAGTTGAGTCCAACTTCCACTTGAGTACTCATGTACACGAACATGGCCAGAATTACTGCCGTTTCCATCATTGTAATATGCACCAATAGCAAGTGCAGTGCCATTGTTTGACAAGGAAAC